>JBAUEV010000228.1:0-33423 GCA_049678805.1 Gammaproteobacteria bacterium | reverse complement strand
AACGCAAGCTCTGCAAGAGGCAGCAGCTAAATGGCTTTTGCTTCCGTATTACTCTTCCACCGGTGCTTTAAAACCACACTCCTTACGTGGACATACTTTTTCTGTGCCATAACGTTTAGTTGTTTTCAACGTCAAAATCGGCCAACCACAATTCGGGCAAGGTTCATCTAATGGTGGATACCACACTGCATAAGTACATTTTGGATAAGTAGAGCAAGAATAAAATAGTTTTCCGAACCGCGATTTGCGTTCTAGCAAATGCCCTTCTTTACATTGCGGACAAAGAATCCCTGTATCTTTCGGTTTTTCAAGCGGTTCGATAAATTTGCAGTTTGGATAACCACTACAACCAATAAAACGCCCATAACGCCCATGTTTAATGACTAAAGCAGAACCACAGTCTGGACATTTACGATCACCAATAATTTCTGCTTCCGAAGGCGCATCAGGACTCTCATTCAGATTACGTGTGTAATCACACTCAGGGTAACCAGTACAACCAATAAAACGGCCACTGCGGCCCAGACGAATAGACAAAGGTTTGCCGCATTTTGGACATTTCTCATCAATCATTTCTTGGGTAACATCTTTGCGCTTTACGGAGACCGCAATATCTTCAATTAGGTGTTTAAACGGCCCCCAAAACGCGTCTAATAAAGGTATCCATGCTTTCTCACCCCGTGATACGTCGTCTAATTCATCTTCAAGCTTAGCCGTAAAATCATAATCCACATATTGTGTAAAATATTGGGTAAGAAAATGACTTACAATTCGTCCAACATCGGTTGGAGTAAAACGTCTTTGCTCAAGATTTACGTATTTACGCGCCACCAAGGTGGAAATAATCGAAGCATAAGTGGATGGACGCCCAATGCCATATTCTTCTAAAGCCTTTACTAAACTGGCTTCACTGTAACGGGGTGGTGGTTCAGTAAAGTGCTGCACACCCATGATAGTTTGTACTTTAACCACATCCCCAACTTCTAACGGCGGTAGCATCGCTTCATCATCATCCGTTTTTTTATGATCGTCATTGCCTTCCTGATAAACCGCCATAAATCCTGGATGAGTAATTGTAGAACCATTGGCGCGAAAACGATGCTGTTGTGGATCATTGCTAAAATCTACCGCTACTGTATCTAACAATGCATGCTCCATTTGGCAAGCTACGGTACGTTTCCAAATGAGTTGATATAATTTAAATTGATCTGCGGTGATAAATTTTTTGACCGCTTCGGATGTGTTATGCACTGAAGTAGGCCGAATAGCTTCATGTGCTTCTTGAGCATTTTTGGTTTTAGTAACATAAACACGTGGTGCTTCGGGTAAATAATCTGCGCCATACCGTTCTTTAATATAAGCACGGATCTCAGTGATAGCATCGTTGGCAAGCGTAACTGAATCAGTACGCATATAGGTAATTAATCCTACCGTTTCACCCGCAACATCTACACCTTCATACAGTTGTTGTGCGATCCGCATGGTGCGTTGTGCAGTAAATCCTAATTTGCGTGATGCCTCTTGCTGCAAGGTGGAAGTGATAAAAGGAGCTGCGGGTTGCCGCTTACGTTGTTTGCGTTCGACTTTAACAACAGCGATTTTGCCCTGCGTTGCTTTTTGTAAGGCTTGTTCAATTGCTTGTGCTTGCTCGGTGTTGGTAATGCTAAATTGTTCAAGTTTTTCATTTTGATATTCAATCAAACGCGCGTTGAATTTTTGTTTATGGCGCGCCAAATCAGCTTCGATCGTCCAATATTCTTGAGCAACAAATTTCTCAATTTCTTCTTCACGCTCAACAATCATGCGTAATGCAGGACTTTGAACACGACCTGCCGATAACCCAGGTCGTATTTTGCGCCATAGAAGCGGGGATAGATTAAAACCTACAAGATAATCCAAAGCACGACGCGCTTGTTGCGCATTGACTAAATCTTGCGAAATTTCTCGTGGATGAGCAATGGCTTCTTTAATAGCCGTTTTGGTAATTTGATGAAATACAATGCGGTGTACGGGTTTATCTTTAAGTACTTTTTTTTGCCGCAAAATCTCACAAATATGCCAAGAAATTGCTTCTCCTTCACGATCTGGGTCAGTCGCTAAATACAGGGCATCCGCTTTTTTCAGTGCTTTACTAATTGCCTCCACATGAGGAATATTTTTTTCGATTAGTTCATACCGCATAGCAAAATCATGTTCAGGATCAACAGCACCTTCTTTTGGCACTAAATCCCGCACATGTCCATAGGATGCTAATATCTGGAAATCACTACCCAGGTATTTTTTGATGGTCTTGGCCTTGGCTGGAGATTCTACAACAACAAGATTACTCATAACTCTAATGCACACCGTTTACTGAAGGTTCCTCTAATACCAATTTTTCCATTGCTGATAATGCGTTTTTTTGATTGGCATGTAGCGAAAGCACGATTAACGTTACCATTTTTACATATTGGATGGTAATTTGTTCAGCGTCTAAATATAATAGCCGATCAATAACTTGCTCACGCATAACAGGTTCAAGAATGCGACAGCGTTCTAAAAAAAGCAAATAATTGCGGCATTCGTTATCAAGTAGCACAGATTCACGCGCATTGAACATCCGGAAAGACGCGCCGCTTGGCAATTCAAACTGTTGCGGATTATCTTGTAATTCCGATAGTTCACTCAACCATTCAAAAGCTTGATAAATCACATCCATAGTAAATCCGGCTTGGGTAAGCTCAGCTACCGCCTCTTGCTCACTCACTTTCAAGCAAGCACCTTTTATCAAGTAATGCTGGAACAAATAGCCCAACACCTGTAATACACTTTTACTTTTCATCACCTTACTCGCATATAGCTACCATGCACGCACATGATCCAACCTTGCAATTCAAGCTGTAACAACATCAGCGATAACTCTGCTACTGTTTTACCACTCCGGACTACCAATAAATCCCAAGAGGTTGGTTCATGCGGGATACACTCTAACAGTTTCGCGTGAGCCTCATCAAGAGCTAGGGTAGCAACTTCGGGTACCGACGTTAACACTTTTTGGCTAGTAAAAGGGGCTAATAATGGCAATTCTTCCAATACTTCAGCCACTGTCTCAACCAACTTGGCACCTTGTCGAATCAGCAAATGGCAACCACGCGCCAAAGGGTTATGTATCGATCCTGGCACTGCAAACACTTCACGCCCTTGTTCAGCCGCCAATCGCGCAGTAATCAAAGAACCACTGCGCAATCCTGCTTCAACAACCAAAGTACCTAAACACAATCCGCTTACCACACGATTACGGCGCGGAAAGTTCTCAGCTTTTGGCTGCATATCCAGTTGAAATTCTGATACCAAAGCGCCGCCATTTTCAACAATCGCCTCTGCTAGTTCCTGATTCCGTGCAGGATAAATCCGCTGTAATCCTGTTCCCATCACTGCAATGGTTTTGCCCCTGTTTGTCAAAGCACTATGGTGCGCAACAGCATCAATACCCAATGCTAAACCGCTCGTAATAATTAAACCTGATGCAATCAATTCAGCCACCCAAGCTTGGGTAAGTTCCACTCCTCCATGGGTAGGATTACGGCTACCAACCACTGCTAACTGCAATTGCAACAGGACTTTAGGATCACCTTGAACAAATAGGACTGGCGGTGAATCGCTGATTTCATTTAACAAAGGCGGATAACGTTTATCTTGCCAAGTCAAAATATGATGTTGGGTATCAGCTTGTAACCAGGCCAGTGCTTTTTCTACGCTTGACCAATCAGGATAACGTAATCCTTGCCTGACTTCTTCCGGTAAACCCAAGGCAATCAATTCTGTTGTGCTTGCTTTAAAGGCTTGGGTTATATCACCAAATGCAGTTAATAATTTTTGACAACACGCAGGACCACAGCGTGGTACATGCAGCAAAGCTAACCAATAAGGCAACACATTTTGAGCATCGGATAAAGATTCGATATAAGGCATAAAACTCTCCATTTAGAAATCCCGTTTTATTACCCTATTTTTCTTTGACTATCTATACCGTAACTCAGCTATTTAAAATCCAAGAGATCTCCCTTGCGCTAACCCATCCCCTCTATATCGTTGAGTGCGACTAGGTATCAGGCCCTTCGTCCTTCGAGACGGCTGCTACGCAGCCTCCTCAGGACGAACGAGGCTTTCACTTCTTACCGTTCGCCCTGAGGAGCGCATATTATAAGACTTGTCATCCTGAGGAGCGTTGTTTGCGACGAAGGATCTCGCCTCATAAATAAAAAGAGAAAAGAGGAGATCCTTCGCTACGCTCAGGATGACAAGGCTGATACCCTGTCTGCATTTGCATTTACTTTATGGTAATATTGTTGTTCTGATGAAATTACTGAGCTATGTCCTTAAACAAAGTTTGCTTGCCTTGCTGAGTCTGGTCATTACCAGCCTAATCATTATCAGCGCGGTTATTTTTTATTTGTCTTCACAATTACCCGACATCGCTTCTCTTAACGATCCCCAACTCCAAGTGCCACTCAAAATCTATACCCACGATGACAAGTTACTCGCAGTTTATGGCTCATTCCGCCGTAGCCCAGTTCCCTTAAGCCAAGTACCAAAACCACTTATCAATGCCATACTGGCTACCGAAGACCAACGGTATTATGAACACCCCGGTATAGACCTTATTGGCCTGGTACGCGCTACCCGTGAATTGTTAATCACCGGCCAGAAAAGCCAAGGCGCCAGTACTATCACTATGCAAGTCGCCCGTAATTTCTTTTTGACCCGCAAAAAAACCTATTCGCGCAAACTTAACGAAATGTTGCTCGCCTTGAAAATTGACCGCGAATTGCCTAAGGATAAAATCCTCGAACTTTATCTTAATAAAATCTACCTCGGACAGCGTTCCTATGGCGTGGCAGCAGCAGCGCAAGTGTACTATGGCAAAACACTTGCTCAACTCACCCTGCCAGAAATGGCCATGATTGGTGGTCTACCCCAAGCACCCTCGCGTGATAATCCAATTAGCAACCCACGTGGCGCAATTGAACGCCGCAATCACGTCCTACAACGCATGTACGAATTGGGTTATATTGACAGAAATACCTATCTGGAAGCGAGCGAAGCACCCGATACCGCGCGTTATCATGAAGAACACATTAGCATCTATGCACCTTATGTGGCTGAAATGGCCCGTGTAGCCATGGTAACCGAATACGGCGATAAAGCTTATACAGACGGTTTTAAAGTCTACACAACCATTGAATCCAACCTGCAAAACGATGCCAATCAAGCCTTGCGAAATGGCTTGTTAGCCTATGACCAACGGCATGGTTATCGTGGACCGGAGGGTAATCTTGGTCAACCGTCCCCTGAAAGTTACCTCGAATGGCAAGAACAATTACAAGATATTCCCGTTTATAACGGTTTGTTCCCAGCCGCGGTAACCGCTATTCAAGACCAAACTATCAATGCGCTATTACCGAATGGGCGTACCATTACCATTCCATGGTCAGGTTTATCCTGGGCACGACGTGCTTACAACAATGAATACCTCGGCCCTTCACCTAGTCAAGGCGGCGAGATCGTGAAATTAGGTGATGTAATTCGAGTACAGCGCGTCAACAACCAATGGCAATTATCTCAAGTACCAAAAGTAGAAGGTGCCTTAATTGCCATGAATCCTAGTAATGGTGCTTTATTTGCTTTAACGGGTGGGTTTAGTTTTGGTGAAAGCCATTATAATCGCGCTATCCAAGCATTGCGGCAACCCGGTTCAAATTTCAAACCTTTCTACTATTCAGCCGCTTTAGAAAAAGGTTTCACCTGGGCATCGATTATCAATGACGCTCCCATCGTTGAAGAACATGGTGGTGGCGATAATAGAATTTGGCGTCCCATGAATGATGATTTACGATTTTATGGTCCTACGCGACTACGGGTTGCCTTGATAAACTCTTATAACCTTGCCTCTATTCGTCTCCTAAAAACCATTGGTCTCCACTACGCCCTAGATCATATAAGCCATTTTGGTTTTAGCCCTTCACAATTACCTCATGGGCTATCATTAGCATTGGGTAGTGGCACCGTAACGCCTTTACAAATTGTCAGTGGTTATGCTGTTTTTGCTAACGGCGGTTATCGCATAACACCTTACTTTATTGACCATATCACCAACGAAGACAACCAAATTATTTATCAAGCACAACCCCCTTTAGCTTGTGAAGACTGCACCGTTGCAAATTCAAGTCAAACCGCAATACCTTTGCCCACTGCACCACGTGCTATAAGTCCACAAAATGCATACCTAATGACCAGCGTGTTAAAAGATGTTATCCGTTCTGGAACCGGTCGAGGGGCATTGACATTACGACGTCCTGATTTAGCAGGCAAAACTGGAACTTCAAATAATTTTGTAGACGCTTGGTTTTCAGGTTTCAATTCCGATATCGCAGCCACAGCATGGATAGGATTTGATAATCCTGAATCATTGCATGAATTTGGTGCACAAGCTGCATTGCCTGTTTGGGTTAATTTTATGAATCAAGCTTTAGTAGGCCAACCTCAGCATACTATGGCCCAACCCCCGGGCATTATAACGGCTCGGATTGATCCCACTAGCGGCCTGCTTGCTTACCCTGGTCAAACAAATGCGATTTTTGAAGTGTTTGAGGCACAATTTGTTCCGAGCCATAGCGCTAGTCCCACACCCGATACACCGGATGCAAATGAAAATCCAGATGCTAATTCTGACGCTTCTTCTGATTCTTCCCCGGATTCTTCAGATGGGGGAGACTCTAATACCTCAGCAGAATTGTTTTAAACAAGTCTTCACCCCTATCTTTTCTTTTCATTCTTGACTAAGAAAAGATAGTTATATATCTTTTCTTTATGATCCTGGTTAGGAAACGATAGCGATAAATAAAAGAATAGGAATCTTTGTTACACAAAAAGTTTCAAGCGAGCCTTTTAAGGCTTATGTGCCTCCTGCATTAAGGCTTATTGCTACAAGACAAGCTATATAAGATTTTTACTGAGCTCCTTCCTCTTTTGTTTCTGTATTTATTTCTTCAAGTTTTTCCTGAGTTTTTTGAGAAATCTTTTCTTTGATACGCGCCTGACGACCGGAAAGTTCACGTAAATGATATAACTTCGCTTTGCGCACATGGCCTTTGCGTACTACTTGTACGCTATCAACTGTTGGGCTATAAAATGGAAAAACACGTTCCACACCTTCACCATGAGAAATTTTACGTACTGTAAATGAAGAATTAAATCCACGACTGCGTATGGCAATCACCACACCTTCAAACGCTTGCAAACGTTCACGATTACCTTCTTTCACTTTCACTTGTACAATGACGGTATCACCCGTACGGAAATCAGGCAGCTTTTTTGCTTGGATTTGTTCAATTTCAAGTTGTTCAATGATGTTAGCCATAGGGGGTATACCTCAACAATTGCATTTTTTAGTAAAAAGAGCCTATTTTAGAGATTACTTTTAAATTCGTCCAGTAGTGCTTGTTCAGTGTCCGTCAATGTCCTCTTTGCCAACAAATCCGGACGTCGTAACCAAGTGCGTCCTAATGCTTGCTGCAAACGCCAGCGTGCAATTGCTTGATGATCGCCACTGAGCAATACTGCTGGTATTTCACAACTCTCTGGCCGTGTGTAATGCGGATAATCTAACAAATTATTAGTAAATGAATCTTGTTGCGCCGATTGGTCATCACCTAATGCTTCAGGCAATAAACGGGTTATAGCATCAATCATAACCATGGCCGCTAATTCACCACCACTGAGGACGTAGTCACCAATTGACCATTCTTCATCAACTTCCGCTGCAATCAATCGTTCATCAATCCCTTCATAACGCCCAGCAATTAAAATTAAGCGTTCACGTTGAGCAAGCTCAGCAACACTATTCTGTGTCAGTAATCGTCCTTGCGGCGAAAGATGGACTACTCGCGCTGCGCCATTTGCTGCTGCTTTGGCAGCGTAAATGGCATCACGTAATGGCTGGACCTTCATCACCATTCCAGGCCCACCCCCATAAGGGCGATCGTCTACTGTACGATGCTTATCGTAACTATAATCACGTGGATTCCAGTGTTGCAAGATGAGTAATCCTGTTTCGAGTGCTCGACCCGTGATACCATAATGAAGAGCATCAAGCATTTCTGGAAAAAGACTAACAATACCTACCCACATTTTAAAACGTTGCATCCCAATCCACTTTAATTACCCCTTTCGCTGCATCTACCCGCAAAATAACTTGTTTTAAATAGGGAATCAGTCGTTCACGTTCACCTTTGACTACCAGCACATCATTAGCGCCAGTCGCCAACAAAGAATCCACTACCCCTAACTCAACGCCCTCTTGGTTAACCACACGTAAACCAACTAACTCATGCCAATAATATTCCCCTGCTGGCAAAGAGGGTAATTGATCGCGCGTTATAGCAATATCCAGACTGGTATAGTGGCGGGCAGCTTCAGAGTCATTACAACCTACGGGTTTAGCAACAATATTGCGGCCACGCTGCTCCACGGTCTGCAACGCTAAGGGTTGCCACTCGCCATTTGTTTGAATAAGCCAAGGACGATAATGCAAGATATTGTTAATGGGCTGAGTGAATGAGTTAACTTTAATCAAACCATTAAGCCCATGCGGAGCACCAAAACGTCCTACAACTACCTCATTCATTGTTTTTTTATGCAGCTTCACTCGCAGCCACTTCAGCTACAGGCTGTTTACGCTTACGAACCGGCCGATTTGCGGTAAAAACAGTGCCGGTAATTTCACCTGTTTTAGCAAATTGTTCGATAAGTTGCGTGACCCGAGAACTGGGTTGTGCGCCTTGTCCTAACCAATGCTTGATACGTTCTTGGTTAAGCCTTAAGTAAATATCAGCCCCTTTTGCTACAGGACTGAAGATACCCACACGCTCGATATAACGGCCATCGCGTGAATTACGGCGGTCGGTGATGACTACATGATAAAACGGCTTTTTCTTGGCGCCGCCCCGTGCTAAACGAATTACAACCATTGATGTTGTTTCCTCTCTGCCTATTAAATTTCTACAGGTAAATATGAATGTTGCATTCTACGCAAAATCGGACCAAGAAGGAAGAGTTGCCTTCTTAATTTGTTAAGTTAGAATGCTTTTTTCAGTTATGTACTGAATCAAGAAATGTATCCTCCTCCTTCATGGGGGAGGATACAAGGGGACTGAGCTATTACCTAGCTTCCATTGATTTTTTTTACAAACCTAACTCAAGGGGTAAAGATATGAAATATTCCATTTCTTCATTATTAGGCGTAACAGCCATTCTCTTAACATTCAGCGTCACAGCGCATGCAGATCCCAGCGATTGTATGACTGACTCTATCCATTGTGCTTATGTAAGTGGGTTACCAAGGACCATCGATAATGGAAGATACATTAAGCTTACTTTTAAAGGGGCTTCCATGGTGGATTGTGTAAACTACACTAATACCACTGAGATCACTCCCCAACAAGCTCCAAATTTTATTGGGAAAAATCAAATTGATTTTTCTATTTGTCCTGATAATACAGGCACGAATTGTCAATCTCTCGAAAGCGATGTATTCATTGTTAACAACAATAATGGAACCTATTCAGCAGAACCTAAATTTTACAACATTGATTTATCTCAATTCGTAAAAGACCCTCAATACCATCAATGCACACCGATGCCAGGGTCTAAATTAGTATTGTAAATACTAAGCAAGTCTTGGGTATAGGCTGCTTAGTTTTATGCGACTAGTTTTAGGCCCTTCGAGACGCGGCACCTGGTGCCGCTCCTCAGGGTGAACGGGTTTACGGGATGGTACATGGATGCACTGTGGAGCACAAAACTAAGCAGCCTACACGCAAGCTTGAAGCAAACAGTCCGAATGAAACAGAGCGAAATTCTATTCCTAAAACCTATTCGGCATTATTCCCTTTAGTTTTTGCATCATTCCCGCCATATTGCCACCTTTAAATTTTTTCATAGCCATTTATAATGGCTATAGTGCGGTTTTATATATCAATGGTCTTTCGAGCTGCTAGCCCGCCGTGGATGTTTCCTTACCCACTCCTTTAACGCCTCATCCATACATATTTGCCAACCCTTGCCAATTGCTCTGAAATACTTCACCACTTCTGGACTATAACGCAATGTTATAGATATTTTTTTGGGTTGTTTTTGCGGTCCACGTTGACCACGTTTACGTTTTGCCAACACATCGAGTAAGCTCGATGGTAATACTTTATTAGCAGATTGCATAATACGAATATCTTGACGTGTCAGTTCTCGAACTTGGCCTGACTTATTAGTTAATGGTTTCTTTTTCATAACGTTTTATCTCCCGTAAGTTAGCTTTACGGAAACTAATGATTCGAACCCCATCAACGATAGGGGTAAAACAAAGTACGTGCAATCTCTGATTTAGAAAACCTAATGCCACAAATCTTTGCTCAGGATAAGGATTTCGGGTATCTTCGAGATAGATCGCCGTTTCCCAATCAAATTCGGCTGCACTTTCAAATGGCAATCCACGGTTAAGTTTGTTTTTATGAGATTTTTCAGGATCGAAATCAATCTTCATTTTTTAATTGTAGTTACAAATAAATTAATTTGTCAAGAGAAATTTAAAACTTATTCGGCATTATTCCCTTTAGCTTTTGCATCATTCCCACCATATTGCCACCTTTAAATTTTTTCATAGTCTTTTGCATCTGCAAAAATTGCTTGATAAGGCGGTTAACATCTTGAATTTGTGTACCTGAACCAGAGGCAATCCGCCGTTTGCGCGAACCATTGATAACCGCAGGGAAACGACGCTCTTGCCGCGTCATAGAGCGAATCATCGCCTCCATTCGGACAAACATTTTTTCATCCAGCCCCGTTTTAAGCGCTTGAGTGGGCAAACCTATGCCCGGCAATTTACTTAATAAGCTGGTTATGCCACCCATATTACGCATTTGGGCTAATTGCTCTAAAAAATCTTCCAAATCAAAAGCACCTTTGTGCAGTTTTTTCTCTAATTTTTTTGCTTGCTTCTGATCTACTTTGCGCTGCACTTCCTCAACCAAGGTCAGAACATCGCCCATACCTAAAATACGCGAAGCAACTCGATCAGGATAAAAAGGCTCTAGGGCATCAATCTTTTCACCAGTCCCCATAAATTTAATCGGCTTACCGGTGATTAAACGCACGGATAATGCAGCACCACCACGAGCATCACCATCCGTTTTGGTAAGAATAACCCCCGTTAACGGGAGTGCTTCATTAAATGCACGTGCAGTATTGGCCGCATCTTGCCCAGTAAGACTGTCCACCACAAACAAGGTTTCAATGGGGTCAATGGCCTGGTGAACGGCACGAATTTCCGCCATCATCGTTTCATCAATATGCAAGCGACCAGCAGTATCAATGATAACAACATCGTAAAATTGAACCCGCGCATGCGCCACTGCTGCTTTGGCAATTTCTACTGGATTTTGCTGCGGCGTACTTGGAAAATAATGGCTGCCAACTTGTTTTGCTAACGTTTCTAATTGTTCAATAGCGGCAGGTCGATAAACGTCAGCACTTGTCAATAATACTGATTTATGCTTGGTTTCCTGTAGCCATTTTGCTAACTTAGCAACCGTTGTGGTTTTACCTGAACCCTGCAAACCTGCAACTAAAATGACAGCGGGCGGTTGAGTTTGCAAGTTTATATCAGCCAACACATTACCTAAAACTGCAATCAATTCGTCATAAACAATCTTAATCAGCGCTTCACCAGGGCGTAAGCTTTGCATCACCTCTTGCCCTAGGGCTTTCTCATTAACATCTTTAATAAATTGTTTCACTACAGGTAAAGCAACATCCGCTTCTAACAAAGCTATTTGCACTTCACGTGAGGTATCTTTGATGTTATCCTCGGTGAGACGTCCTTGCCCGGTAAGATTTTTAAAAGTCCTTGTTAATCGTTCGGTGAGTGTTTCAAACATGATCTATTTTCCAACTGTAAATTAAAAATGCTCTCAATCATTACCTTATTTTTTTATCTTATCGCAACCTTATTGCAAGCCTTAACGTTGTTCGGCAACTGGCAAGTTAGCAAAATATGGGTGCTTAGTACAGGTTTAATAGCGATCGGTTTACATACCTTGTTATTATATCATTGGATAGATATAGGACAGGTGCAAAATTTAACGTTTCTTAATATGCTATCGCTGGTAGCATGGTTAATCGCTTTATTAATTGTATTAACAGCGTTTCGCAAACCTGTGGCAAATTTAACTATCCTGATTTTTCCTGTGGCAGCATTTTCCATTCTGTTAGTCCAATTATTCCCTGGCCAAGAGATTATCGATACTAAAACGAATCCTCGTCAACTCACCCACATTTTGTTCTCAGTGCTTACGTTCAGTGTGTTAAGCGTAGCCGGATTACAAGCGATATTATTAGCCCTTGTCGAACGCCAATTGCGTTCCCGCCCTTCTTCCAATGTCATCCAACAACTTCCAGCACTGGAAACCATGGAAAAATTATTATTTCAGATGATTGGCTTAGGTTTCTTATTACTTACGGTATTGCTCGGGAGTAGTTTGTACTTTTATTATCCTACTTTAAACGATAATATGCTGCAAAAAACGATACTGGTCATTGTTGCCTGGGTGATATTCGCTTGGCTACTTGGCGGGCGATATTATTTAGGTTGGCGTGGCCGTAAAGCCATTTACGGCACCTTAAGCGGCGTATTACTATTAGCTATTGTTTATTTTGGCAGCCAATTATTTTGGGAACCTCATTAGGTCTAAGGAAAAAAGCAGGTTATACAAGAGGCCTCACAGATGACGGAAAATCTACATATACTTATAGCGTTATTATTAATACTAATCGCTTTCTCTGCATTTTTTTCTGCTGCTGAAACCAGCATGATGGCGACTAACCGTTATCGGTTACGGCATCTTATCCGCCAAAAACACCGTGCTGCAAAAAGAGTGTTGCAATTACTGAGGCGCCCAGATCGTTTACTCGGGGTAATTTTAATTGGTAGTACTTTTGCCAATATCCTGGCAGCTTCAGTCGCTACTCTTATTGCCGCTAGCCAATTTGGCAAACTCGGTGTCGCGCTAAGTCCAGTGATTTTGACTTTTGTAATACTCATTTTGGCAGAAGTGACCCCCAAAACGCTGGCTGCTTTATATCCTGAACGGATTGCTTTTATTGCGGCATGGCCATTGAAAGTATTATTAGCGTTATTGTATCCCATTGTTTGGGTGGTCAACACCATTGCCAATAGTTTATTACGCTTTTTCAGCATTAAAGTCCGTACCAAAGAAATCGAATCACTTACCCATGAAGAATTACGCACTATTGTGCATGAAGCTACTGGTAAAATTTCGGGACCCTATCAGGAAATGCTATTACATATTCTTGATTTAGATAAAGCTACTGTGGAAGACATTATGATTCCGCGGCAAGATGTTATTGGTATTGATATCAATGATGCTTGGGAAAATATTTTGCAACAATTGACTGTCATTCAGCACACCCGTTTGCCTTTGTATCGTGAAAGTATTGATAATGTGTTAGGCATTTTGCATTTACGTAAGGCTTTAAATTTATTAGCGCAAAATCGCCTTGATAAATCGAGTCTACTTAAATGTGCTGATGAAGCTTATTTTGTTCCCGAAGGCACGCCATTAAATGTTCAGCTCATCCAATTTCGTCAGGAAAAACACCGTAGTGCTCTAGTCGTAGATGAATACGGCGATATTCAAGGCTTAATCACACTAGAAGATATTCTGGAAGAAATCGTGGGTGAATTTACCACCAATCTCCCTGCCATGAACAAAGCAATCCAGTGGCAAAAAGATGGCAGTTATTTAGTAGATGGCGGCATCATGGTGCGGGAGTTAAATCGTTTATTGCACCTCAAATTCCCGACTGAAGGGCCAAAAACATTGAACGGTTTGATTATTGAATATTTAGAAAGTTTACCCGCTACCGGCATCAGTTTACGTATCGCTGGTTATCCGTTAGAGATTATTACAATTGAAGAAAATACGGTAAAAACTGCACAAATTTGGCCAGCACTCTACTCTGAACCAGTAGCCAATGATACTGAATAAATCGCACGCTTTCTCATTACTCGAATTACTAATTGCCTTAGTAGTGTTGGTTTTATTATTACTCGCTGGTGTACCTGCCATACACCATCTGGTATTGCAAGATCGGGCGACCCAAACGGCTAACCGCATCATTGCTGCTATTCATTACGCTCGCAGCGAAGCAATTCAACTCCATCAAACAGTTACTTTTTGTAAAAGTACCGATCATAAAATCTGTGGCGGCGAGTGGCGTGCTGGGCAGATTATTATCACCAGTGATGGGCGCATTTTACGAGTTTATGAACCCCTTACCACCGGCGATGAGCTCGTTTGGAAAAGCAATCTTGCTCTAAATAATTATTTACGTTTTGCACCTTCGGGTTTTACTTATGGCCAGCAAGGAAGTTTTTTTTATTGCCCCGCGAATAAAAATCCAGCTTATGCACGGGTCATTGTAGTGCAGCAAAGTGGTCGAACGCGAGTGGAACGCGGTTCAAGTCAGGGTTGCTCATAGCTATACCCATTACACCTCAAGATGCGAGATCACCCCTCTACACAGCTAAAATGGTTAAAATGTTTTAGAACCCCGTCGGGGTGCGGTTTTCAGCTACATCACTTCTTGCACCATTTGCATCATAAATGCGAAATCCGGATTGTAACTTAACCGCTGGATAATATGACGGCGCAAATTATTACGATGCGTTGCACCTAGATAAATCTCACGATTTTTTGGGGTAACCTTATAATGATAATGCTGAAAATCCTGATAATCACCTTGTTGACCATAATGAGGATTGCTGGGGGCTATCGGAATACACGTATGTGAGAAATCTAAAATTCTTAATTCCGGATAGGCACTGGGGCGTAATAAAATACGTGAATCATCTATCAACGTAGACTTATTACCATAATAAATCATGCGGCTATCAGGGTGACGCTGATTGTTAAAAAATGTTTGCAGTGCATGAGTCGCAATTGTTTCATCATCTTGACTGGCTACAACAAACAATGGCATTTCCAAGCGCTTTTTCGCAAGTAATTGGTAATTATGTTGGATCAACAAATAAATTTGGTAGGCTGCATTAAAAGCAAATGATTCATATTTAGCATAAGTATGCTGTGGATTGCGACGATACCAGCGAATAGGAGGTACTATCCAGCGCAACCAGTGATGCCAGCGCATAAACGCATCAAAGCGATCTTTTAACTGGATAGCTGGACTAAATAACAGCAACCCTTTGATAAAAGGTTTTTGTAATGCATGGTGAATGGCTAAGGTGCCACCTAAGGAAAAACCTGCCAAATAAACATCCTCGACTTTTTGCGCTAAATCACAAATACCGTAATCGACAGCTTTTAACCACTCCGTATAGCTAATATTTAATAAATCACCCGGCACTGTACCATGCCCAGGCAATAATAAGGATTGTACATACAATCCCTGCTGCAATAATGCTGCTCCGATATCGCGCAACATGAAAGGAGAATCAAACAAGCCATGAATGAGCAACACGCCTTTCTGCCAACGTTGTGAAGTGGGTCGGCCAAAGCTATTTGCAGAGGTTGGCAACCACATGAAAGGGCTATTGGCTTCTATAATGATTTGAGCTGTAGATTCTTGAAGATCCACCCTTGCTTGGGTGATGATATCACGCATACGCTGCACATATTCGGCAAAGGAAGATAGGTTTTCTCCCCTAAATGTTGTGTTTAACCCCGAGAGACGCAGCAATGCCTCACGATTGACTTTTCTCATTCGCCACAAATGATGATAGAATGCCTTCACATTGAACTACACTTTATAATTAAGAGTTGTATTAACACTTAGGTAATTAGGGGTCTTATCAATATGCGAACAATTAGTAGCTTTAAAAAAACTTTTTTCGGGTTATCGTTACTTTGTGCCAACACCTTCGCAGTTGCGGCCAGTAACCAAAGTTTAGGGCAAATCGCCCAACAACTTACAGGCCCTATAATGCAAACCACCCATTTATTGGAAACTATCTGCCTTATTTGTGGCGTTGGATTAGTTCTTGCCAGTTTACTGAAATACAAAGCACACCGCAATAATCCGCGAGAAATTCCCTTTAGCACTCCACTTATGCTGTTGGTGTTTGGCTTAGCTTTGATTGTCCTAGGTCTTATACCGCCTATGATAGTAGGCAAAAGATAATGCGTATTATTTTATTGGGATGCCCCGGCGCCGGCAAAGGAACCCAAGCTCAATTTATCGCGCAACGCTACTCTATTCCCCAAATTTCTACAGGCGATATTTTACGCCAAGCAGTTAGCCACGGAACACCTCTTGGGAAAATTGCACAACAAATTATGCAACAAGGAAATTTAGTACCTGACGACATTATCATTGCTGTAATTAAAGAGCGTATTCAACAACCGGACTGTCAAAAAGGGTTCCTTTTTGATGGTTTTCCCCGCACCTTACCTCAAGCAGAGGCTTTGCGTAAGGAACACATCAATATTGACCACGTCATTGAAATTGATGTAGATGATGAAGAAATTGTGCGTCGCATGAGTGGCCGATTAATTCATCTTGCATCTGGACGCATTTATCACACAATTTATAACCCACCTAAACAACCGGGTAAAGATGATATTACCGGTGAACCTTTGATCCACCGTGAAGATGACAAAGAAGAAACTGTGCGTAAACGACTCCAAGTTTTCCATCAACAAACTAAACCATTATTAACCTACTTTAGCGAATGGGCTAACAGTGGCGACCCAAATGCACCGAAATTTACCCGCATTTCAGGTGTAGGAACTGTACAAGAAATTCGTGATAAAATTTTTGCGGTATTGGATAATTCTATTGCTACTAAATCGGCTAGCCCAAATACCTTATAAATCTATGAAACATTTGTGTCAAGGAGACATGATGACCATTCATACCGTTAACCAAGAGAATTTTGATGCGTTTATCAAGCAAAAT
This sequence comes from Gammaproteobacteria bacterium, assembly GCA_049678805.1. Taxonomy (GTDB): domain Bacteria; phylum Pseudomonadota; class Gammaproteobacteria; genus JBAUEV01. Next base: position 16,395 of record JBAUEV010000228.1, on the reverse strand, counting down.
GATCTGATCGTTATTGATTTTAGTGCCGAATGGTGCAGCCCCTGTAAATCATTTGCCAAAGTATTTGACAAAGCGGCTACAGAATTTCCCCAGGCTGCTTTTGGTAATATAGACATTGATAAACAACCCCAATTGGCCAAAGATTTTAATGTGTTGTCTATTCCATTTGTGTTGATTTTACGGCGGGGAATAGCGGTTTTTGCTCAAGCTGGATCTATGTCATTTGCCACATTAGCCAACTTGATTCGACAAGCAGAGTCTTTAGACATTGCTCAAATTGAGCAGAAAATTCGCGAACAAGAATCGAAGAAATAGATAAAATTTGTAGTCTTGATGTAGCGCTAGCAAAATCAAGAAAATCTCTATTTTGAGGCTGAATCCCGGATTCCGTTGACGCTTTATCCAGGCTACAGTTACTAGGATATAGTTTTGCAGGGTGGGTAAAGAATAGTGTACCCACCCTGCAAAACTACCACTGATAAGTTATTTTTTCTTATGTGTTCGACGACCACGCTTGCCTTTCTTACCGCGAACTTTTTTACCAGCAAGCTTAGCCACCTTCTTAGCAAATTTCTTCTCAAAACGTGCTTCAGCAGCCATTAACATTTTGTGCCTTGCAGCGTGTTTTTTTTCCTGTATTTTTACAGCAGCAGCAACTGCTTTACCATATATTGCAGCTTGCGCTTTTTTCAGTTTATTACGAAATTCTCTTGTTTTTGCAGCTACCAATTTCTTCAATCTTTTATGTTTCAATAGTGCTGCATGCAATTTTCTGCGAACAGCGGCATCACCTTTCTTTGCAGATCTTGCTTTGTGATGAACAGCCCCTTTAGCTCGTCTTCCTCTTGGCATCCTCGCTCTCCCATATTTGGTAAAAGGTTAAAAGTATTTTCTTGTTGTTATACGATAGCAAGTTTATTGGGAAAATCAAGCAGATAAAATGCTAATTAACTTTTTTAGTTTGTGATTAATCCAAAAATGTGTTGGCTGGCAGCATTTGTGTCAGGTATTTAATTAAATTATTTTTATCTGTTTTCGAGAACAATAAGCCTAGTTTTGTGCGGCGCCATAAAATATCATCAGCAGTCAAAGCCCACTCATTTTCCACAAGATATTGTATTTCTTGCTGATATAAACCCATAGCGATAGGTTGCCCCAAATCGGCAATTGATTGTGCATTTTTTAGAAATAATGCTGCACGGGTACCATAGGAATGCGCATAACGATACGCCAACGAGGGCGGCAACCAAGAATATTTTGTAGAAAATTGCTGACAAAAATTTTCAAAATTTGCACCCTTTATATCGCCGCCCGGCAACGGTGTTGCTGCCGTCCATTCAGGTCCCATGTGGGGAAAATAAGTCTGTAGCAGTTTTAAGACATGTTCCGCTAAGCGACGATAAGTGGTAATTTTACCGCCAAATATTGAAAGCAACGGTGCATGCCGTTGTGCAGTATTCAATTCTAGTTTGTAATCGCGACTTACCTTGCCGAGTTGTTGTTGCTCAGTACCTTGCAAAGGTCGTACGCCCGCATAACTCCATATTACATCTTGTATTTGTATTTGATGTGAAAAATAACGATTTACTGCAGTACACAAATAAGCGATTTCTTCAGGTGAAATCGTTGCGTTAGCGGGATCACCCTGATAACCAACTTCAGTAGTGCCAATCAGAATAAAGCGCTCGTCAAAGGGAATAACAAAAATCACCCGCCCATCTTCATTCTGTAAAGTGAAAGCAAAATTTTCCTTAAAGAATCTAGGTACCACAATATGACTGCCCTTTACCAAAATGGTTTGGTAGTGTGGTTTAATCCCGATTCGATCATGCAATACTTCCTGTACCCAAGGTCCGGCTGCGTTGATTAAAATGCGGGTTTCTAGCCATTGTTCTTTACCAGTGTTTTTACTCCGTACTAACACTCGCCAATAATCGGCATAGCGTTGTGCTTGCAGCATTTCAGTATAAGTCAAAATTTTAGCACCCAATTGCTGAGCTTGAATGGCATTAAGCACTACCAAGCGCGCATCATCTACGTAACAATCGATATAACTAAAACCCTTGTTATATTTAGATTGTAAAATGCTACCCGCTGGATGTTGAATCAAATCAAGCATATGTGATTTTGGTAAACGTTGCCTTCCGCCGAGATGGTCATACAACCACAGACCCAAGCGTATCTGCCACAAGGGGTGTAATGTTTCGACATAAGGCAGAATAAATAATTCAGGATGGATGATATGCGGCGCTTTAGCCCATAGGATTTCGCGTTCTTTTAAAGCTTCTCTTACTAATCGAAACTCACCTTGTTGCAGATAGCGTAAACCGCCGTGAATCAATTTGCTGCTAGCAGAAGAAGTACCACTGGCTAAATCGGCTTTTTCACATAACGTTACTTTCAATCCACGCCCCGCAGCATCTGCTGCGATGCCCACGCCATTGATACCACCACCTATAATTAAAAGGTCTTCCATTCCAATTTTATTCCTAGCATCCAAGACAACAGCCCGTTAAAATAAACTCAATAATGCCATTATATCAAAGGAAACTCGCTAAATTTTTAAGTTCTGAGACCCAAATATGCACCCCAATAGTTTAGTAACTACCCTATTTTTAATTTTTTGCGGTGCCGCAGTTTTTTCTACACTTGCATTATATACTCGCCAATCCTTATTGGTGGCTTATATGGTGTTAGGGATATTAATTGGCCCATTTGGATTGCGCTTGGTAGGCAATTCTAATGTCATACAAGAAACGGGTGATGTTGGCATTATCTTTTTGTTGTTTTTACTAGGACTCCATTTAGACCCACGCGACTTGTTACAGATGTTTCGCAAAGTAAGTTGGATTGCCTTATTTAGTTCGTTGATTTTCATTTTTGTAGGTTATATTGTTGCCATCGCTTTTGGCTTTAGCCAATTTGAAAGCCTTATTATCGGCGTTGCCATGATGTTTTCTAGTACCATTATCGGTTTAAAACTACTACCAACCACCGTTTTACATCACCAACATACCGGCGAATTGATGATTGGGATACTGCTGATGCAAGACTTGATCGCAATTGCTGCACTATTATTTTTGCACGCAGCCAGCATAGGGCACATTAGTGTGATAGAAATTGGTAAAATCGTTTTATCACTGCCTAGTTTGTTTCTATTTGCTTTTATGTTTGAACGTTTTGTACTCGATCGGTTATTTTCACAGTTTGACCGTATTCGTGAATATCTTTTCTTATTAGCGATTGCTTGGTGTTTAACCATGTCATTTATTGCTGGATTACTCGGTCTATCTTATGAAGTAGGGGCTTTTATTGCCGGTGTTTCGATTGCAACTGGGCCAATCTCGCTCTACATCGCTGAAAGCATGAAACCTGTACGCGATTTTTTTCTGGTCATGTTTTTCTTTTCGGTAGGAGCTGGCTTTAACTCGCACTATATACCGATCATAGGCATACCTGCACTTATTTTAACTGCTGCATTGCTCATCATTAAACCCTACACTTTTCGCTTGTTATTACAGTCTTTCGGAGAAAGTAAACATATAGCGTGGGAAGTAGGGGTGCGTTTGGGGCAAATTAGCGAATTTTCATTATTGATTGCCTACCTGGGCGCAAATACTAAACTCCTGAGTACATCAGGTTCTTATCTAATTCAAGCAACCACTTTGCTGACATTTATAGTTTCATCTTATTGGGTAGTATTGCGTTTTCCAACTCCTGTATCGGTTTCAGAAAAAATGCGGCGTGATTAAATGACATCATTCATCCTTGATCCTAGAAGCGGTTTACTCCCTTCGGTGCTATTTCGGCCATCACCCAATTGTGATGCTCGTCCGAGCGGCACAACCATTGATTTACTTGTTATTCATGGGATTAGTTTACCGCCGGGCGAATTTGGAAGTAATGCAATTGATGCTTTATTTCTGAATCGTTTAGACAGCGCTGCCCATCCTTATTTTCAGCAGATTGCGCATTTACGTGTTTCAACGCATCTCCTGATTCGTCGTGATGGACAAGTGATTCAATACGTGCCGTTTACCAAACGTGCATGGCATGCGGGAATCTCGCAATACGATGGACGACAGCAATGTAATGATTTTTCTATTGGCATCGAATTAGAAGGTACTGATGATATCCCCTATGAAACTCGCCAATATCAGCAGCTCGCAGCATTGACGCATACCCTCATGCAAGTTTATCCTGATATTCAGCCAGATCGTATTGTAGGACACAGTGATATTGCGCCCAATCGCAAAACGGACCCAGGTGCAGCATTTAACTGGTTTTATTATCGTCAATTACTTGCAGAGGAAACGTAATGGCCTTAATTGTGATTCTAATTTGCCTTGCATTGCAACACTATTGGCAGCTTGGATTACGTTTTTCTCGCGCCCAATGGTTGAAAGCTTATCTCATGGTATTACATCCGCTGTGGGGAAAAGGCAATTTTTGGTATACCTTAGGTGGAATAATATTATTGCTATTACCATTGCCCATCCTGGCAGGAATTATCGATGTATTATTGAAAGGTTGGTTATTTGATTTGCTGCAATTGCTTTTCCAGGTTGGAGTTGTTTGGTTTTGTTTAAATGCCTATGATTACCACCTACAATCACGTGATGATGAGGTATTTTTACAAATCGCAGAGCAACTATTTGGAGTGTTATTTTGGTATTTGTTATTAGGTGCAGCAGGTGCGGTTGGTTATTATTCAGTGCTGTTGCTAGCACGCCAGAATTTTAATGAGACTGAGCGATTTCGACCAGCAGCACAGCAATTATTAAATATTCTAGCCTGGGCGCCGTTACGCATTGTCGCAGTTGTTTTCGCGTTAGCTGGGCATTTCAGTGCTTGCTGGGAGTATTGCCTACAACATATTCTTAGCAAACCCTCGCAGAACAAAACTTTTATTACTGAAGCGGGCCTTGCTGCTTTAGGCAAGCTCGCCTCTGATTCAACACCCGAACAAACCTTACAAGCGACTCTACAATTAGTAGATCGCACGTTATTTATAGTGCTAGTATTCCTAGCTATCTTTACATTGGGCGGATGGATCATGTAGCCTTGATGCAGCGTTAGCAGGCTACTTAACTAAGTCAGTAGCTTGTATCACGTGCTAAAGAAGCACGAACCGCATACCCAAAACCTAAAAAGGCTAGTACTGCTGCGCTTAACATTAAAAAAGCCATCGTATCATTGCCAGCCTGATACCAACTACTGGTCAATAAAGCCACACACGCCCCAGCAGAAATTTGAATAAAACCAATAATTCCTGCAGTAAAACCAGCAATATCGGTAAATGGTGCCAAGGCGCTAGCCACTTGCAACGGTTGAGCCATATTAATCCCCAAAAAGATGAGCATAATAGGCATTATCACCTTAAACGGAGTATCAATATAATTTCTCAACATCAGGGATAACAATATTGCAACTCCCAAAAGCACCAAAGTATAGCCTAAACCAATAAAACGTTTTTCTCCCACTCGCGCACCGCAGAATGCAGTCAGAAGTGCGCCAATGGTGCTGCCTGTTGCAGGCACAAGAAAAAATAAACCAAACTGATCGGGTGGTATCTGAAACTCATTCAACAAAATATTTGGCGAGTAAGTAACCCAAATAAATGCTAAAGCAAATAATAAAGCAATGCCTAATGAATACCCAACAAACATGGGATAACTGAACAAGCGGTACAAGTTATTCGCCATATGCTTAAATTGTAAGGCTTGATAATCCGGGTTTTTCAGGGTTTCTGGCAATAAAAACAGTGTGGCAACAAGCATAAATACTCCCACCAGAGCAATCACCTCAAAAATCGCCAACCAGCTAAACCACTGCACCAGGTATCCCCCAAACAACGGCGCTAGGGCTGGTGAAAAGATATTCGCAGCAGAAATAAAGGCCAAAATCGTGCCACGTTGTTTAGGAGGATAGATATCTGTCACTATCGCACGACTGATAACAATGCAACTGCAAGCACCTAGGGCTTGAAATAAGCGAGCCAATAAAAAAATGTCGAGATTTCGAGTCAAGGTGCAGGCGAAGCTGGAGATAACGAAAATTAACAACCCCACCATTAGCACTCTCTTGCGACCAAAACGATCGGCTAATGGGCCATAAATCAGTTGACCAAGCGCTAAGCCTATTAAATACAAGCTCATAGATAAGTTGATATCACCTTCTTTTACGGCAAATGACTGAGCTATCTCGGGGTAAGCTGGCAAATACATATCAATGCAAAGCGAGCTATTGATTGGTAAAAAAATCAATAAGAAGGTCAATAGAGCTTTACGTAAAGGGCTCATGATTAATTAACAGAATGTGGTTTCTCGGAAGTTGTTATTTTACACTATTTCTCTTTTATTTGTAATATTGAGAGTATTAGTTGCCAGGGCAAACACATTTAAAACATGCTCCTCACTGCCTACGTACCGCAGCTTGTCCACGGTATCTACTCCTCACTGCCTACGTACCGCAGCTTGTTCACGGTATCTACTCCTCACTGCCTACGTACCGCGGCTTGTCCGCAGTAACCAGGCTTTTAACACGTTATTTAGCAAGAGCAAATTTAGAATATAAGTTCAACTTGGCGGGATTGTTATGAAGAGAAATTTGCATTTAATTGAGACTGTCTGGGTGCCGCGGACAAGCCGCGGCACGTAGGCAGTGAGGTGGCTGCGCCCCGCTAAGAGTGCTGGGCGGTACTATTTCTTCAAAGCTTGGGGCTACTGGATGATGGCGCATCTTTCACCCATTCCGATATCTTTTTCAAAGTCGGGCGCATCCCTTCACTGGAAAGTTGCCTTCCAAATCTATCTAATATTTCATTATCAATATCGGCATAATCAATTTCATGAAAAACTTTATTGCGTAATAGTGGAGGACTCAAAAAGGGCTTGATTAGAACCAGTTCAGGTTCCTTAACAACTTCAGGAAAATTCTGCGCTAATGAGCCGTAATAATCCTGCATAATAGCAATTAACATTTTTAAAGCATCACAACGGTCTGGGTTTTCATCTAATAGCCACGGATATTGAATAACTTTAAACAAATGATTAAATGTCTCAATGGCATTGTTAAGGCCTGCTAGACATTCCTGAATAGTCCGAGACTTATGTATTTGTTCATCCCAACCGGGTTTCAAATGATGATAAAGGTCACTATTTGTGAAATTACCTGCACTAAAAAGCTTTAACATTCGTTGATGGTTTACAGAAGCTTTCTTTGAAGAAGAACTACTGGTAGCAAGCAAGTTATCTAAAAATTGCTCGCGTAATTTACAACCAAAGCTAATTAAATCATTTTCGTTAGCTTTGTCTGGTAAATGTGCCAACATATGGCGCCATAAATGTCTTATGTGTTTTTCCCGTTGTTCATCAAAGGTTTTAGGTTCTTGTCGATTTCTATAATCAAGTTCCCATAAAGCAACAAAAAATCGCGTGATATTGTATGTTAATGAATAGCGCAAAATATCAGGCTCACCTGCCATACTCAGATTATACTGTTCTAACGAAGTCAGCCGAGCGCTAATCGCTAGAGCATAATTCTTCACTTTTGTGGCAATGAACTCAGAGGATTCCTGCGAATGTAGACTAATCGGTAATTCATTTTCAGGTATCTTTTGTTTTTGTTTTGAAAAAAACCGGGGGTAATTGTCGTCCTGTAATGAATTTATAATAATCTGAATGCTTGGCGGAGGCACTGAATTCTTGTTGTTATTATTGCTATCAGATGAACTTTCTGGAGGCACAGAATTATTGTTGTTGCTTGAACTAGGCAAAACTTTCTGGCTTGATTCAGCAACTATCTCTTCCTTCTTATTAGGCTGCTTGAAAGCAGCTGCTTTAAGTATTTTAGGCTGATTAATATTTGTCCGAGGATTTTCGGGTGGTGGTAAAACCACTGCAAGTGGTTGTGCTGCCACCTGCTCTTGAGGCGGGAGAGCTAGGTTAAGCACTGCACTTTTCTTTTGGGCTATGTTAAAGCTTTTCTGTTTTTTAGCAAAAATTGCAATGATAGTATTTGTTTCTTTTTCATAATCGAATAACTGGGATTTTATGAATGTGATCTGTGATTCAATCTGGTTTACTTGGCCTGACAATTCAGGTAAATGTTCCATAGCGATTGTTTCAGTTAAACGCGTTTTTAATGATTCTAATGCGCCTGAACAATTTGCCATTTTTTGCTTTATTTCTTCGATCCAATTCTTTATTTTAGGTTCGTTACGACTAATATAACCGCTGATATCCGCGGCAAATTTTCTTAGATTTTTATCCGCTCGTGGATTCTTTAAAATTTGTTCTGTCGGCATGGCGTATTGCTGAAATTGTTCTTCTAATGATAATAAAAGCGCAATGGTTTTTTTCATTTCGCTATGACGATCATCAAACGCTAGCTTAAGTTTGTTATAGTTGTGTTGTAAATCTTCGATGCTTTTGGGTGGTTGCTGCCGTAATTCTTGTAACCAACTTTCGTTTTTCAGTTGTTGCATTTGCAACTCGTTATATTCTTTAGAGGCTTTAATCAAAGCATGTTTCCAGGCAGAATTGGCTTTTTTTAACTTATTTTTACTTATGCCATCATTAAGAAAAGAATCAAACTTAATTTCTTTGCTGCCATCATTTTTAATCTGAACCTCAACTCCCAGATCATCCAGAATCTTATACATCTCCTTATAAACTGTTTCTTTGGACACAGTAATCTGGGTAAGATGGAAATAGTTTTTAATCTCCTGCTGCCCAGGAAAAAACTTACCGATTTTATAAACAACATCATTTTTAGACTCTGTTTCGATCTCTTCAATTGTTAAAATATCTGCTATAAACAGTAATAATTTTTTATTTATTATTTGTTTTACTTCCCCTGCATTTTGCGGTTTATTATTCCATAGGAGATTCAAAACATTATTCCATATCGAATTCAAATTGTAAGCTAAATGAAATAATACTATAATAAAAGTTCCGGCAATAATCGCCCTCTGTGCTAATAATGTTGGTAACTCGTCATGCATTTGTTCAATATGAGACTGAAGAATCTTGGCTACCGCATCTTGCCCCATAGCTTTAGCAATTTCCCAAGCCGTTTCCCCTCTTATATCTTTAGCAGTCGCATCAGCCCCACTTTTAAGCAACAATATGACAACTTTGGTATGCCCTTTTTTTGCTGCAATATACAGTGGCGTTATCCCAAACTGGTCTGCACTATTCGGATTAGCACCTCTTTCAAGAAGAGTTTCAACTATCTTAATATACCCATTTCTCGCAGCGAAATAGAGTGGTACGTTTCCCTCAGCGGTCAGCTCATTCACAACGCTGAATTTTTGGCATAAGAGTTCTACTATGTTAGGGTAATTGAGCTCGGCAGCCCAATGAATAGGTGTAAGGCCATCTCCATCTCTTATCCTATAATCGGCTCCTCTATCGAACATCAATTTGACAGTCCTGATACAACCTTGTTTAACAGCCAACAAAAGTGGGGTAAGATTAAAAAAATTTTTCAAATTAATTCGAGCACCAGAATCAAGCAATAATTTTACAATTTCGACATGATCTCCTAGAGCCGCCACATGAAGAGGGGCATCACCTTGATCTATAGTTCTTATATTGATATCAGCGCCATGTGCCAATAGTTCCTTAACTATCTGATACCGATTAGAATGAACGGCTAAATGTAAGGCTGTAACTTTATCAACATCCCCGAAATTAACGTCTATATTCCATTCTTCTAGGAATAATTTCACTGCCTGATAATGACCTTCTAGAGCAGCTAAATGAAATGCACTCACATTCTTGTGCTTCAATTTAGTAATTGCATACATATTAGCTCCATACTTATGAAGCAATTTAAGCATTTCAACATTGCCGTATTTAGCCGCCATATGAAATGAATTATAACCATCATCAGCCACCAGATTCGGATCAGCACCATTTTCAAGTAATAATTGAACTATTTGAAAACTTTGTTCTCTATTATTCTTATCCTCAAGAAATACTCCTACGGCTCCCTCTAACAATCTAATACCGTTGACGTTACCATTAACATCTGCACCCAGTGTAATGGCTTCTTCAGCCATTTTTATTTTATCGTCCCTAATAGCTCTTGCTAGTTCCACATTTAATATTCTGATATTTTCAGGGGGTATTTGAGATTGAAACTGTGGGCTTAATACTAAGTTATCACATATGCCAAATAATCGGCACGTTGGTTCGGTAATTGAATTATACAAAAATTTCTCATCATTTTTGACGTCCTCCGTTTTGAGGATTTGAGATTTTACAGTGACATCAACTGGCATCAATAAAATAAATAAAGCTAATACAGTTAATGGATGTAAAGCAGACGAGGAATTAGAGGACCGCCGCGATTGTACATTGGTAGACGGTGTTTGTGCTATTGCTAGCATCATTAAATATTGGGCTAGAAATTGCGGATCATTAATTTCTTGATGAGTAGGCTGATGCGGTTTTTGAGAAAACATATTCAATTTATCGGCATGAGCTTGTTTACTACGTAGCCGATTGATTTCTGGTAGGTTATTTTTTTTAAATATTGGTTTCCTTTTACCCATAATTTCCCCCCCGAATGTATTGAATTATTTTTTATTTATTATTAGGATGTACAATTTTTTAATTCAAGCCTACGCACTACACATCTGGTTATGCAAAAGGCCTAATGTTCACGCGTAGCGTAGAATTCAATCATCGGCCACCGTTCCATAGTCAAGTCTAAATTGATACGTGAAGGTGCCAAGTAGGTTAAATGACCAGCTCCGTCCAACGCGAGATTATTGCGCAGTTTATCTTTAAATTCTTCTAGTTTATGTACATCTTGCGAATTTATCCAACGCGCCGTGATGACTTGGGCATCCTCATAAACGCAATGCGCATGGTATTCATGTTGTAAACGAAATGCCACCACATCAAATTGCAACTCACCTACCGCACCCAAAATTAAATCATTACTATTTAAAGGACGGAATAATTGCGTTGCACCTTCTTCAGATAATTGTAATAAGCCTTTCAACAAAGCTTTAGATTTCAAAGGGTCTTTTAAGCGTACACGACGAAAAAGTTCAGGGGCGAAATTGGGAATTCCCATAAATTTTAGCGTTTCACCCTGGGTAAAAGTATCGCCAATTTGGATCGCACCATGTGTATGTAAGCCAATGATATCTCCTGGCCAAGCTGTTTGTGTTTGTTCACGCTCACCTGCCATAAATGTTGACGCATTATGTACTTGAATTTCTTTATCCAAGCGTACATGCAATAACCGCATGCTTTTCTGATATTGTCCTGAACAAATACGCATAAAAGCAATGCGATCACGGTGATTTGGATCCATATTGGCCTGAATTTTAAACACAAATCCTGTGAATTTAGGCTCCTCAGGCATTACCTGTCGTTGCTGTGTAGCACGTGGTTGGGGTGGCGGAGCATATTGCACAAAATCATCGAGTAATTCACGAATGCCAAAATTATTGATCGCAGAGCCGAAATAGACAGGGGTTAATTCCCCTCGACGATAAGCTTCTAAATTAAAAGCATGACTAGCACCTTTGATAAGTTGTAATTCCTCGCGGAATGAAACGGCAGATGTTCCCAATAACTCATCCAATTGTGGATGTTGTAATCCTTGAATAACTTGCGCTTCTTGCACACGTTCATTACGTCCTGGTTGATAAAAATAAATCTCATCGCGAGTCAAATGGTAAATTCCCTTAAAATGTCGTCCCATACCAATTGGCCAAGTAATCGGCACACAGGGCATTTTCAAAATACGTTCGATTTCATCCAGCAATTCCATGGGTTCACGACTATCGCGATCCAGTTTATTGATAAAAGTCATGATTGGAGTGTTACGTAATCGGCATACTTCCATTAGTTTGATGGTGCGCGGTTCAACACCTTTTGCTGCATCAATAACCATTAATGCTGAATCAACAGCAGTTAAAGTGCGATAGGTATCTTCAGAGAAATCTTCATGGCCAGGTGTGTCAAGTAAATTGACGACACATTGTTGATAAGGAAACTGCATCACCGAGGTGGTAACTGAAATACCACGCTGTTTTTCTAATTCCATCCAATCGGACGTAGCATGCCGCGTTGCTTTACGTGCTTTAACAGTGCCCGCAAGCTGAATAGCGCCGCCAAATAACAGTAATTTTTCGGTAAGGGTGGTTTTACCCGCATCAGGATGAGAAATAATTGCAAACGTACGCCGTTTATCAATCTCCGCCTTGAGATTAGACATTTACGTTTTCAGCCGCTCAAAGAACCGGTGCACACCTTCAAACCAAGCTTTAGCTTTAGGACTGTGATGATCGCCAGTTGCTTCTAATGATGCACCAAAGTGCTGTAATGCTTCTTTTTGTTCACGGCCTAGCCGTACGGGTGTTTCAACAACGGCTTTGCAATATAAATCACCCGTTTCACCACTACGTACTGATTTAACGCCTTTACCTCGCAAACGAAATAATTGTCCTGATTGTGTTTCGGGGGGAATTTTGAGTTTTACTTTGCCTTCCAGTGTAGGAATATCTAACTCACCACCAAGAGCTGCCAAAACAAAGTTAACTGGTATTTCGGAATATAAATTGTTGCCTTCACGAGTGAAAAGTGGATGGGGTCGCAAATGCACTTGTACATATAAATCACCTGGTGGTGCGCCATGATCGCCTGCTTCGCCCTCACCCGGTAAGCGAATACGATCACCATTGTCTACTCCAGCTGGGATTTTTACTGAGAGGGTCTTACGCTGTTGTACACGTCCTTGACCATGACATTTACCACAGGGATCACTGATAACTTGGCCTTGCCCACGACAATTAGGACAGGTCTGTTGCACCGTAAAAAATCCCTTTTGCATTCGTACTTGACCTACTCCATTACAGGTACGGCAAGTAGTTGGGCCTGTGCCTTTTTTTGCACCGCTACCGCCACATTCATCGCAAGTAACTAAGGTCGGCACTCGAATTTGGACTGTGGTGCCATGCACTGCATCTTCGAGGTCTAATTCTAAATTGTAAATAAGGTCAGTGCCGCGTTGTGGCCGTTGGCTGCGACGTTCACCTGCCGCACGGCCACCACTAAACACCTCACCAAAGATATCACCAAAAATATCGCTAATGTCGAAATCGAAGCCTTGTGCACCTGCTCCACCAGCACCGCGCATATTGGGATCAACCCCAGCATGACCAAATTGGTCATAAGCAGACCGTTTTCGGCTATCGCTTAATATTTCATAGGCTTCTTTAGCTTCTTTGAATTTTGCTTCAGCTTCTTTGTTGCCTGGGTTGCGATCTGGATGATATTTCATTGCCAAACGGCGGTAGGCTTTTTTAATTTCAGCCTCGCTGGCATTGCGTGGTAGGTCTAATATTTGATAAAAATCTTGTTTTGCCATATGCCTATATACACATTTAATAATTGGTCACTGCTGTAAGGGTTACGTATTTCTTGGAAAGAAGTCTAATAAATCGACCTAAATTGTTCCCTCCTCCTGAATAGGCGTTGTTAAATAATTCCCTCCCCCTTCAAGGGGGAGGGAATAGGAGCCCGGATAAAACTATCTATTAGGTTCACTTATCCTTATCATTCTTATCCTTATCTTTATCTTTTACTTCCTCAAACTCAGCATCAACTACGCCAGGTTCGCCTTTTTCTTGTGATGGCGGTGGTTCTTGCGCTTGGCTTTGACCTTGACCACTACCATCCGTTCTCGTTTCACCACCTTGCCCATCCGCACCTTTCTTAGCGTATAACCGTTCTGCCATTTTCGCTGAGGCTTGTGCTAACGCTTCTGTTTTGCTGTCAATCGCTTCTTTGTTATCGCCTTTGATTTCAGTCTTAAGCGCTTCAATCGCACTTTCAATTTGTTGCTTTTCTTCAGGCGCAATTTCAGCACCCAACTCTTTCAAAGACTTGGTGGTAGCATGAATCATGTTATCGGCTTTATTACGCGAATCCACTAATTCGTGGAATTTACGATCTTGATCGCGATGTTCTTCCGCATCTTTCACCATGTTTTTAATTTCGTCTTCAGAAAGACCACTGGAAGCGCGGATCACGATGGATTGTTGTTTACCTGTTGCTTTGTCGCGCGCTGAAACATGCAAGATACCGTTGGCATCAATATCGAAAGTAACCTCGATTTGTGGCGTACCACGTGCCGCGGGTGGAATACCAGCCAAATCAAATCGTCCTAATGATTTATTGGCAGCAGCCATTTCACGCTCACCTTGCAATACATGTACGGTAACGGCAGTTTGATTATCATCTGCTGTTGAAAAAGTTTGTGCTGCTTTAGTAGGAATGGTGGTGTTTTTCTCGATCAATTTCGTCATCACACCTCCCATGGTCTCAATACCGAGGGACAAAGGCGTCACATCTAACAGCAATACATCTTTCACCTCGCCGGTTAACACAGCAGCTTGAATAGCAGCACCTACTGCTACTGCCTCATCTGGATTTACATCATGGCGTGGTTCTTTACCAAAGAAATTTTTGACCGTGTCTTGCACTTTGGGCATACGGGTTTGACCACCTACTAAAATCACCTCATCAACGTCCGACACTTTTAAACCAGCATCATTTAAAGCGATACGACATGGTTCTACTGTACGCTCAATTAAATCTTCAACCAACGATTCCAGTTTCGCGCGGGTAATGCGAATATTGAGATGTTTTGGGCCGGCAGCATCAGCGGTGATGTAGGGCAAATTGACATCTGTTTGTTGTGCCGAAGACAGTTCAATCTTGGCTTTTTCTGCAGCTTCTTTTAAACGTTGTAGTGCCAAGGGGTCCTTGTGCAAGTCAATGCCCTGTTCTTTTTTGAATTCCCCCGCTAAATAATCAATAAGGCGTTTATCGAAATCTTCACCGCCTAAAAAGGTATCACCATTGGTCGCTAATACTTCAAATTGATGTTCTTTATCTACTTCAGCGATTTCAATAATGGAAATATCAAAGGTACCACCACCTAGGTCATACACAGCAATTTTGCGATCACCTTTTTTCTTATCCAAACCATAAGCTAAAGCAGCAGCCGTCGGTTCGTTAATAATGCGTTTGACTTCTAAACCAGCAATACGACCCGCGTCTTTGGTGGCTTGGCGTTGGGCATCATTGAAATAAGCGGGTACGGTAATGACTGCCTCTTTGACTTCGTGACCTAAATAATCTTCGGCCGTTTTTTTCATTTTTATCAAAACTTGGGCAGAAATTTGCTGTGGTGCATATTTTTTTCCTTGAGCTTCAACCCAAGCATCACCATTCTCGGCACGAATAATTTTGTAAGGCACCATTTTCATATCTCGCTTAACTACCTCGTCCTCGAAGCGACGGCCAATTAAGCGCTTAATTGCATATAAAGTATTTTGTGGATTAGTGACTGCTTGACGCTTAGCCGCTTGCCCTACCAAAACTTCGCCGTCTTTGGTGTAAGCTACAATGGATGGTGTGGTGCGATCTCCTTCACTGTTTTCAATGACGCGTGGCTTACCGCCTTCCATTACGGCAACGCATGAGTTGGTGGTTCCCAAATCAATACCAATTACTTTATTAGCCATGTTTTTTGTCTCCCATTAATTCAATAGAAACGCTTGTAAATGAGGTGGGGGTAAAAATAAAAATTTCAAGGTTTATTCTATTATTTCACCACTACCACCAAGGCTGGCCGCAGCAAGCGGTCTTGCAATAAATACCCTTTTTGTAGCACATGTGACACGGTGTTGTGTTTGGCACCTGACTGTTCTTGAGTTGACACTGCCTGATGCAATTCAGGGTTGAAAGTTTCCCCTTGTGGGTTCAATTGGCGAATGCCAAATTTTGCTAAGGTTTTTAGTAGCAAATCGATGGTCAAAGTAATGCCTTCACGCATGGCTTTTATCGGTTCTAATTCGTCACTACTTTTTTCTAAACCACGCTCGAGACTGTCAATCACTGGCAATAACTCAAGCGCAAACTTTTCGAGTGCATATTTATGGGCATTAGCCACATCACGCTCAGCACGCCGCCGAATATTGTCTAATTCTGCCTGGGAACGTAACAATTGATTCCAATGCTCAGCCGCTTTATTTTCAATCTCGGTAAGTTTGGCCTCTAATTCTTCATAATTAGGGTGTTCCAACGCACCTTTTACTTCAGTTGTTTCATTGGTTTTTTCGTTCACAGTAGCAGGCTTTTTTTCTTCTGGTACATCATTATTAATATCTCTATTAAAGTATTTTTTATCCATCCTCAGTTCTCCAACCCGTTAATAGAATGTTATATAGGGGCAATTATGAAAGATTCAAGAGTTTGCGTTAATAATCAATGATTAAAAGATTTTAGAATGCCGTCAGGGTACCGTTTTCAGACGAAACTGCATCCTGCGTTCGGAGAATACATCCCTGTATTCTAC
>JBAUEV010000227.1:0-3681 GCA_049678805.1 Gammaproteobacteria bacterium | reverse complement strand
ACATTATTATTAATGAAGATAGAGAATAAAAAAATACTAAAAAAAGCGTTGCAATAATTCCTGCGAGATAGGATCGTTTGATAATCTTAAATTGTCTTACGGTGAAATGATTGAGGAGATAAAATGATGTTAAATATAAAATTATCGAAAAACAAAAAAATAAATTTACACTTGCGTGAATTTGGCCTGACGATTTTATCAAATCTTCCGCACAAACACCGATGAGCATCAAACTAATAATCAGTGGCACATGAGAATAAATATAAGGCTGCCCTGACCCCAGTGTGCATTTATAATTGGCGATTTGACTAAGGCTATAATACTGCACCCAGATTAATGCTGACAAAATAAATGCCAGGATACTCATTATTGCCGAAGAAAGATGCCAACTTGCAGATTCAAGTCCAAATACAACCGCGGCAACCGTTTGCCCTAATATGATAACTGTGAAAGCACCGAACCGTTCTGGAATATAAACTGTATCAAGAGGCGCTTGTGATAAAATTCGGTTTCTCCCTATCCAAGGTATTAAAAGATAAATTGTCATCCCCAAAGTCCATAAAATAAATTTTATCGGCGGCGCAAAAAATAATGAAATTACCCAAAAAACTCCTCCTAGTGTAAATCCAATCATGTAGAAGGACGTCAATTTTTTTGGGGTTAAGTTGTCATAAACGGTTCTAGAATAAAGTAACAATATTGAAATCTGTGCGATTAAAAATCCAATGGCAAACCCATTTGCACCTTGTTCTAAGGCAAAACGAATTTGTATCGCCATGATAGCTGCTGCAAACATAATAACGAATGTCATGAGCCAGTGAATGGCATCATTATTGTCAAAACGCGCAGCAAACACAGTATAGCTTGCCCATGTCCATACGATAGGCATGAGTAAAGCACTGGTTTCTAGAATATTGATGAAATCTAAATGACTAAGTAGCCTCGTTGAAAGCTGTATAACAATAACGGCAAAAATCAGATCGAAAAATATTTCCAACCAAGTGGCATGACGTTCACCTTCATCTTTTGGTAATCTTAATACAGTTAAGCGTATAAAACGTGGCATAAAATTCCTTTTTTAATAATTATTAAATGTGCTAAGTCATATTTTAAAAAATGCGAGAAGATCTGAGTTGATCTGATCTTTACGAGTGGAACACATCCCGTGTGGTGCTCCTTTGTAAATCTTTAATTGTGCGTTTTTAATCATCTTGACTGAAAGTCGTGCTGAATCGTCGATTGGCACAATCTGATCATCATCGCCATGTAAGATTAAAGTTGGCACATCAATTTTTTTTAAATCCTCAGTGAAATCCGTTTCTGAAAAAGCTTTGATACAATCATAAGCCCCGTTTAAGCTGGCTAGCATACCTTGAAGCCAAAATGAATCACGTAAACCTTGCGAAACTTGGGAACCTTGTCTATTAGCGCCATAAAATGGAATACTCAGATCTTTAAAAAACTGTGATCGATCCGCAAGCACATGAGTACGTATGTCATTAAATGCATCGATTGGCAAGCCTCCTGGATTCGCTGGCGTTTTCAGCATCAATGGAGGCACAGCGCCAATCAATACCGCTTTGGCCACACGTTTTGTGCCATGGCGCCCAATATAGCGAGCCACTTCGCCACCACCTGTTGAGTGGCCAACATGTATTACATTTTTTAGATCCAATGTTTCGACAAGCTTTGCAAGGTCGTCGGCATAAGTATCCATATCATGGCCATTCCAGGGTTGACTCGATCGACCATGACCACGACGATCATGTGCAATACAACGATATCCACGTGTTGCCAAAAACAACATTTGATCTTCGAAAGCATCAGAAGAAAGCGGCCATCCATGACTAAACACAACCGGCTGTCCCGTACCCCAATCTTTGTAATAAAGTTTGATATCAGCCGAATTTTCTTTACCGATAGTAATGTAAGTCATCATGAACCTCCTCTCCTGAAATTGTGAATTATTTGTTTTTAATGCACAAATTCTATAATGGCTGGAATTACTTGCTCCGGTGCTTCTTCCATTAACCAATGTCCTGCGCCCGGTATTATTTTTCCTTGAACATTCGTAGCGATTGCTTTGGCTTGCTCAATGAGGAAATTGCCCGAGGCCTTTTCTCCCGTCAAAACAAGCAAGGGCATCTGTAATTTTTGTGTTGAAAATAGCGCGAAATCTTTTGCATCTTGTTCGAAGTTTTTAAAATATTCAAAACCAGCACGCATTCCTCCTTCCTGCGCATAGGCTGCAGCATAAATTTGACGATCACTTTCTGAAACAGAATGTTTGGGATTTGCAGCAAAGTCATTCCAGAAATGCTCGAAATAAATTCGTTCACGGCCTTTTACGAGGGCAAGTGGTACTTCACCATAAAAATGGAAATGCCATAGATCACGCAATAGCCAGACATCTTTCCATTTGCCAATGCCGGGTAAGAATGCATCCATCAACACAACACGATCTGTTTCCTGGGGAAACTGGGCCGCGTAAGCATAAGCAACCATTAGTCCAATGTCGTGACCAATTATTGAGACTCGTTTATAACCCAGGGATTTAACGAGTTCATGGATATCTTGAGCCATGGTTTTTTTATCGTATCCACTCATCGGCTTCTCAGAAGCACCTGCGCCGCGCAGGTCAGGAACAATCACCGTGTGATGTTTTGTAAGAGGACCGATGATGGGATTCCACATATGACCCGTCTGAGTATAGCCATGAAGCAGCACTACTGGACTTCCGTTTCCTGCAGTTCGATAAAATAGCTTTATGCCATTAACTTGGGCTATCCGTCCAGCTGGCGTTGTTTGGTTCATAAGATTTTTTTTATATCAGAAATTGTTTCCGCATGATAAAAAAACCAATTTAATTTGTTAAAAGGAATTCTGCATTCAATGACCTTATTTTTCTTTTGCATTATTCAAAGCATCCAGCATATTTTCATAATCAAAGGAGCCATCGAGACGATTCCCATTAATAAAAAATGTGGGTGTTCCATTAACTCCACTTCGTACTCCACCCGTAAAATCTTTTTGTATTTTATCGGCGAACTGTTCATTATTGATTGCGATTTGAAGATCGGATTCTGATAAACCAAGCGACTTCGCATAATTCACCAAGTTTGGCATATCTAAATAATTTTGATTTTCATACAAAAGATCATGCATTTCCCAAAATTTATGTTGAGTTGCTGCAAATTCGGCGGTTATTGCAGCAATTCCCGCATGCGGATGACTGTCGACTATTGGGAAATTTCGAAATACAAATCGGAGACGTTTTCCGAAGTGTTTTTGAATACGTTTAACAATGGGATAGGCTAATCCGCAGTAAGGACATTCATAATCTCCGTATTCAACGAGTGTGAGAGGAGCATTTTCGTCACCTTGGATATGATCGGCTGGGGTCACAGGAATTTTTAAAATAAATTTTCTCCTATTTAGGCAGCGCTTCTAGCGCCTCAAGAATCCCGTCTGCGCCTGGATTCTCACCCACCGGAGAAAGATAGCTCCATGAAATAATGCCATTTTTATCAATCACGAATAGTGCACGTTCAGAATGGCCATCTTTATCTCGATACGCGCCATATTGCTTTGAAACAGCACCTTTAGGTTCGAAATCGGAAAGTAATGGAAAATGCAAATTGCGTTGAGCCGCAAATGCATCATGACACCATACTCCATCGA
>JBAUEV010000226.1:0-3960 GCA_049678805.1 Gammaproteobacteria bacterium | reverse complement strand
GCCTTTTTCTCCGCGAGAGTTGCTAGCCCGTATTAAAAGCGTTTTACGGCGTGGAGTGCTTACTTCGCCAGAAAATATTATTAAAGCAGGTGATTTACAGCTTGATATCAACGCCCATCAAGTAACTGCGAAGGAACATCCTATACATTTAAAGCCTATCGAATATCGCTTGCTGCATTTTTTTATGACTCATCCTGAGCATGTATATAACCGGCAACAATTATTGAACCATATCTGGGGCTCAGATGCTTATCTTGATGAGCGTACCGTAGATGTACAAATCCGCCGCTTGAGAAAAGCATTGGCACAATATCATTGTGATAAATTATTATGTACGGTACATGGAGTAGGATATAAATTTTCGGTGAAAGTATGAAAAAAGGAATAGAGCCTTTAGCTGAGCGTGATTTAGCTAATTTATTACCGGATACTATTTTGATCCTGGATCGTCAAGGTCAACTCATTTGGTGGAATGAAGCCGGTAAAAATATGCTAAATTTGACCGAAAAAGATAGAAATTTACCGATTAATCAATTATTACCCGAAATTAATTTTATTGCTTATCAACAAGAAACACCTAATAAATCAATTACAATTACCTTGCCGCAACGGCCTGAGATTATTGTCGAAATAACGCTAATTCCCTATCACAAGGGGCAATTTACCTTGCTCATGCGAGACGTAACTCATATTCACCATCTAGAACGCATGCGACAAGACTTTGTAGCTAATGTGTCGCATGAATTACGTACACCACTTACTGTAATTCATGGCTATCTGGAAACCTTACGTGACCAGGAAATAAATAGCAACGGTAACATTAAAGGAATTTTCGATCAAATGTATCAGCAAAGCTTACGAATGCAGCATTTAATTGAAGATTTATTATTGTTATCTCATTTGGAAACCGATCTCCCGGCAAATGAAAAATTCCGTCCGGTTTCAGTGCCTGAATTATTAACTCACATAAGCAAAGATGCCACGGCCTTAAGTGGTGCTCGAAACCACGTTATTCACTTGGATATTGAACCTGGCTTAATGATTTATGGTTTAGAAAATGAATTATTAAGTGCTTTTTCCAATATTATTTTTAATGCAGTCAATTACACGCCTTCGCAAGGCAATATTTATATTAAATGGTATAAAGATCAATTAGGAATTTATTTAATGGTACGCGATGAGGGAATTGGTATTGCTGCGGAACATATCCCTCGACTAACTGAGCGTTTTTATCGCGTGGATAAAGCCCGTTCACGCCTAAGTGGGGGTACTGGTCTTGGCCTTGCGATTGTGAAACACGCACTGATTCATCATAAAGCACATTTACAAATTACTAGCGAGCTTGGTAAAGGCAGCACTTTTACATGCGTTTTTTCTTTGGAAATTATCGCTCCTAATTGATAGCTTAAATTATTGTGTTATTGGTTTTATATACTCAAAGCATAAAATTGAAACGCGAAGATGTCGCTTGGAACTAATAAGTTTTTTTATTTAGATGTTAAAGCATTGGTACAACAAGGATGTGATAAGGAAATGCTACACAGACTTCAGCAAGTAACAGGTATCATGAATGGCAGGAATATGAAACCATTAGTAGGGGAATATTATTTAGATATCAGTATCAATGGAGCAGCGTCGCTCAAAAACCTCCCTATAACCCATGAACTAAGAATAGCCAATAGCCAAGCGCGGGTGTTAGTCGTTACTTTAGCTTCCGATCAGGATAAAAAATATCTGTTGTATATTGGATGCAAGTTTTTGCCACGTGGCCTACATGAATTAAGAGATGAAAAAGCGTTACAACAAAGCAATAAAAGTAAGAATCAAATCCTGAACAAAAATGTAGCTAAAATTACGCTTGTTGCAGTCGAAGATAAAACGATGGTGAGTCAAAACTTATCGCGTTGCAATAACGTGTAGCATTAGTCCCGTTTTATCATTCTGTGCCCTTGACCACGGGATCCAGTGTTTCCGTCACTGCTTTAAGCGTTACATAATTCGTTGATGCCTGAAATCCGTCATTGCGAAGGAGCGTAGCGACTGCTGGATTGCTTCAGTCGTTACACTCCTTCGCAATGACGCGGCGGTTTGTTGTTACTTATTAATTTCACTTCCATGACGGCAGGGTGGAAGTAAATATAAAGATAAATAACATAATAACTGTAAACCACCTTGCACCATATGGTTCTCTTCTAAGTCAAACTTCATTACCATTTGATCGGCAATGAAAAAAGCAAACCAATAGGTTATTGAAATAATAAAAGCAATTCCTGCACGACGCAGCCAAACTTCAGACGGTTTTCCTAGACTGCATGTGGCAATGATAAAGGCCACCGTTGAAACCGCTGACCAGAGCAATATACCAATAAAAAAAATTGTGACCAACCAACTCGGTGTATGGTATATTTTTAACGATTCAGCTAAGTAAGGATAATTAGTATCAGGTGCCCAGGTTTGATGTATTAGGCTCAAATGCGCAAATGTTCCAACTATATCCGTCCATAAAGCGATTATCCACCATATTGTCCAAAAGATTACGATAATTTTCTTGAATAAGAGGACTTCATGGTGGTTGTTATGGGTTGGACTAAACTGATTAATCATGAGTTATTCTCCCTGTTTGGTTTAAAAATGCCTAGCCTTATTAGGCGTAAATTGAAGGAAATACTTCATCAGGTCAATTTTTAAATTTTCGATCAGTAGCTGTATTAATAAGACTAGCTTTCAGATAATTTTTTGAGCATGGTGCAGTTTTATTGCTGAAAATGTCTGTCAATTGTGTTTCTAAAGTGTATGGCATTTTTAATAACATGGCAAGCATTGTTTAGACCTCGGGGTAGCGGGTTCAGCCAGTCTAGCCCGTTTGGCATCCAGAGCTATTGACTCAATAGCATCATCCATAGGGGTCGCTTTAAAAAAGGAATACATATTAGCAGCTAGAGTACAAATTACATGAGGAACACTCGCGCTTGCAAGAACGCCGCCCACTGCTAGTAATGTCATCATTATCATTAGGGGAATTACCGGTATATAGGTTACGGATAATATTCCTGCAATTGCACCTAATAATAAAATACCACTTGAAATGAGGACTATTTTGAGTGTCCTTTGTAAAAGTTCATCAGAAACTGCTTGAAGCGGTAACATTTTTATTGCGTATCTCTCGACGGTTTGAATTTTTTGTTTAATCGTTTGGTTTTCATCTTGTAATTGATTAACAAGTCTCAGCGTTTCATTTAATACGAAATAATCATGAGAATTTAAACCAACTTCAGGGTCATTAAATTTTTTCAATAAGATGGTATGAAGTTCATTTAAACTGTCTTGCAAAATTGACGAAAAATTAAAAGCTAACGTTTCTAGTTTTTTAAGAAATACGTTTTCAAAGTATTTTTTTAATTCATCTTTAATTTCTTGTGAAATTCGGTATAAATTATTATCTTCGTTTATTAGAGATTGCATTTTTATTTCATAATTTTTGATTGCTTGAATTCTTTCTTCAAGCGTTTGATTTTGATGTTGTAATTGGTTAGCCAATTTTTGAACTTCATCTAACGCAAAGTTATCTTGAGAATTTAGGGAGGATTCCTTGAATTTTTTTAATAATACATTATGCAGTTTAGATATACTGTTTGTTGGAAATAATGAAGTAGATGTGGTGATTTCATTAAATTTTTGAAAGGAAATTGCTTCAGAAAAACTTTTAATATCATTTTTGATATTTTGTGTGGCATTCCATAGTATATCATTTATTTCTTTTATCGATGAAGTTATTTGTTCATATTTTTTAATTAATTGAATTTTTTGTTCTAATGATATTTCATTATTTTTTAATTGATTAATTAATTTTAGAGTTTCATCTAAGGCTATGCGATCTTGTAAATCTAGACCAACATTATTAAATTTTATCAATAGAATATTATGCAAATAACTCAAGCTGTTAGGTGAAAAGGGTAAAGG
>JBAUEV010000225.1:0-15861 GCA_049678805.1 Gammaproteobacteria bacterium | reverse complement strand
ATGATTTCCTTTTTTATTTTTACTTGCAGCCGTTGAAAAGGGATTTTTTCGGAATAACTTTCTTTAAACACAATATCAGCAAATTTTTTCTCATGGGTTAATACAGTCATAAATGTTGTAATAGCATTTTTAGAACCCGCCAACATTATATTAATACCTTCCTCACTCAGCAAAATAGTGCCCCTAATACCTAAATTCGCACATTGTTGTTGCAGGCGTTGACGTAACGTGACTAAATCCGTTAGTGACACAAATTTGTAACCTGCAATATTAACTATTGGCCCCATGCTCTAACCCCTCTTAATATTATTCATTTACCCATGTCAATAATAGGGGTAATTGTTCTTCAATAAAAGACAAAATCCGCAATGATTTTTCAATTTCTTGACTAGCCACTAAATCTTCTGGACGTTGCAACGCCCGCTGTACATTGAATTCTAGCCACTCTAAACAATAACCAAAATAAGCCCACACTGTCCATTCATTAATAGTGGGTAATGCACCGGTTATTCTACGATAACCGGATAGTACCGCTAGAAACAAAATTTTATTGATTTGTTGTTTTTCGGTGATGCTCCAATTTAATGCTACTGTTAACAAATCCACGTCAGATGAAATTAAACCAGCATATTCCCAGTCAATTATTATTGGTGTTCCAGCTCCCCACCGGCTTTTTAGCTCTGATGTAGCGTTATCCTGCCAAATAACATTTTTAGGGTCAAAATCGCGATGTGCTACACAATCTTTTACCCCCAAAAGTGGTAAGGTTTGTGCTGCCTGCTGGCTCCATCGCACTAAATTTGGTAATGCCTCACTTAATTTTGCTGCCCAAGGTAGCTGTTGCTGCAATGCTTTATTTTTCAGCATTTTCCAGTGTGCTTCAGTATACCCTGCCCCGATAAATGGAGCCAATTCATCTAAAGGGACATTTACCTGGTGCATTTTAGCTAAAACTTCGCCAATCTGATGTGCTTGTTTAGACTGTAAATCAGCGATGATTAACGTTTTGCCATTAATCCAAGGGAATACCAGAAAATGTTTTTCGTCTATCGAGGTAATAATGCCTTGTGCGGAAGGTAAAGCACACACGGTGGGTATGCCGTTGTCCATCATCAGATGAGCGATTTGCTCGGTTTGGAGCCAACGTTTTTTCCAGTTTGGCGCTCGTAATAAATCGGGATTTAATAATTTTGCGGCAAATACGCCCGTTGTAGTAACCAAGCGATAGACTTTATGTAATAACCCTCCGGATATAGATTGGGGTTCTACTAATAAACGCCCTATTTGATATTGGTCGCATAATTGCTGCCATTCATTAGGTGTTATTAACATACAGCCACCAAAATTCTCAAGACGAAACTCGACGTCGTATCTCAAAAAAATTTTTTAGTAATGCCCCACACTCAGCAGCGCATATTCCATTTTGCCACTCTAGATGATGATTAAAGCGATTAGCTGCTAGTAATTCAAAAGCGCTTTTTATAGCGCCCGCTTTGGGATCATCAGCTCCATACACCAAGCGTTGTATCCGCGCATGAATAATCGCGCCTAAACACATTACACAAGGTTCAAGGGTTACGTAGAGGATTGCATTGATGAGGCGGTAATTGCCTACTGTTTTAGCTGCTTGGCGTAAGGCGATGATTTCCGCATGCGCTGTAGGATCACAGGCGCTAATAGGCTGATTCCAACCCTCACCGATAATCTTATTATCCAATACTACGACAGCGCCTACTGGTACCTCATCTAACGTCTCAGCACGTCGGGCTAAAGCAATAGCTTGCTTTAACCAATGTTCATGGTTGTTTGTAACACTCATAGACTAGCGCTGACGCTCTGGGTAGCAATGACTGGTTTTAACATTCGACTATTAATGTTGTACTTGTTCAAGGTCGTTCGCTATTGCTTGAACTATCTCAACAGGCAAATCTGTCACCCGAGCAACTGCCTTAACGTCTCCTCCACTTTGTAGTAAGCGACGGGCAATTTTTTTTTGCGCTTCGATAAGACCTTCTATTTTGCCTTCTTCTCTAAATTGCTGTGCAATATTCATAATATGATCTCCAATTTTAGAGGGTAGACCTTCTTGAATCATCTTGATAACATGTATTCATTATTCCCATTCAATTGTTGCCGGCGGCTTGCCAGAAATGTCGTATACGACGCGTGAAATGCCTGATACTTCGTTGATAATGCGATTAGAGATTTTTTCGAGAAATTTATAAGGTAAATGTGCCCAATGCGCGGTCATAAAGTCCACTGTTTCTACGGCACGTAAAGCAATTACATATTCATATTTACGAGAATCGCCCATTACTCCTACTGAACGTACTGGCAAAAATATCGCAAATGCTTGGCTAACTTTTTCATATAGATTATGTTTACGCAGTTCTTCAATAAAAATTTCATCCGCCTGGCGTAAAATTTTTACATACTGATGTTTCACTTCTCCTAAAATGCGCACGCCAAAACCAGGTCCTGGAAAAGGATGACGATATAACATTTCATAAGGTAATCCTAACTCCAAACCAATTTTGCGCACTTCATCTTTAAATAACTCACGTAGGGGTTCAATTAATTTAAGTTGCATTTTTTCTGGTAAACCACCGACATTATGATGACTTTTAATTACATGGGCTTTACCAGTCTTACTCCGTGCAGATTCAATTACATCTGAATAAATCGTGCCTTGTGCTAGCCATTTAACATCTTTTAAGTGGCTGGCTTCGCGTTCAAAAGCCTTAATAAACTCATTGCCGATAATTTTGCGTTTTTGTTCAGGATCAGTAACACCTGCCAATGCCTCCAAAAAATGTGCTGCAGCATCAATGTGCAATACACGAATACCTAAGTGTTGTTCAAAGAGGTTAATAACTTGATTGGTTTCAGTTGAGCGCAATAATCCCGTATCAACAAACATACAAGTTAATTGTTCACCAATCGCCTTGTGCATTAATACCGCAACAACGGCTGAATCTACCCCACCTGACAATCCCAACAATACATGTTCATCACCCACCTTACGGCGAATATCTTCTACGAGCTCTTCAATAATGCTTTCAAATGTCCATCGTGAATCACAACCACAAATAGTGCGCACAAAACGTTCTATAATGCGCATTCCCTGTCGTGTATGAGTAACTTCTGGATGAAATTGCAAACCATAAAAATTCCGCTCTTCATCGGCCATCCCAGCAAAAGGGGAGTTGGCGGTACTAGCAATAATTTTAAAACCAGGCGGCAAACTAATCACTTTATCGCCATGGCTCATCCATACATCCAACAATGAATAACCTTCAGGTGATACTTGATCTTCAATTTCACGTAATAATTCTGAATGTCCATGAATCTGCATTTGAGCATAACCAAATTCGCGTTGTGCAGAAGATTCCACAGTTCCGCCTAATTGCGCCGCCATGGTTTGCATGCCGTAACAAATCCCTAACACCGGACAACCTAGTTCAAATACCACTTGTGGTGCACGTGGTGTTGCAACTTCAGTAACACTTTCAGGACCACCGGATAAAATAATACCATCAGGAGCAAAATCAGCGATTTTTTTTGCATCCATATCGCACGGATGAACTTCGCAATAAACGCCTATTTCACGTACGCGTCGCGCAATAAGTTGCGCATATTGGGAACCAAAATCGAGAATTAATATACGTTGCGCATAAATGCTATCAGACATAAAACGTGAACCTATTTTAGTAGTTATTAAGTTAATCAATAAACTTGTTAACCCCCTTCAGACACTACTCCACCCAATAATTAGGTGCTTCTTTAGTAATCATCACATCGTGCACATGACTTTCTCGTACACCCGCCGAGGTAATACGTATAAACTTGGCCTTGGTGCGTAAATCTTCAATAGTTGCACAACCCGTGTAACCCATGCTAGCACGTAAACCGCCCATCAACTGGTGTACCACATTTACCAGATTACCCTTGTAAGGCACCCTGCCCTCAATACCCTCCGGCACTAATTTTTCTGTTTCTTCTATCGTTTGTTGAAAATACCGATCGCGAGAACCTTCTTTATCTGCCATTGCTCCTACCGAACCCATACCACGATAAGTCTTGTAGTAACGGCCTTGATAAAGCTGCAATTCACCAGGAGCTTCTTCTGCTCCCGCCAGCAAACCACCGATCATGACTGACCATGCACCTGCCGCTAAAGCCTTGGCAACATCACCGGAAAAGCGGACACCACCATCTGCAATAATTGGAATACCTTTGGACTTTAACTCTTTAGCAACATTCGCAATTGCAGTAATTTGAGGAATGCCGACACCGGCTACAATACGGGTGGTACAGATAGAACCTGGCCCTATTCCCACTTTAACGGCATCCGCTCCTGCTTTAACTAAAGCCATGGCTGCTTCTGCCGTGGCAATATTACCTCCAATGACTTGCATTGTTGGATAATGTTTCTTAATCCACCTTATCCGTTCAATCACATTCTGCGAATGACCATGGGCAGTATCAACTACCACCACATCTACACCTGCTTTTACCACTGCGTCTACCCGCTGATCTGTATCTACTCCAATACCAACTGCGGCGCCTACTCGCAATTGCCCGGCCTTATCTCGGCACGCGTTTGGCCTCATTTTCGCCTTTAAAATATCTTTAACAGTAATCATCCCGCGTAATTGAAACGCATCATTTACAATCAGCATTTTCTCAATACGATGCTTATGCAATAACGAGATCACTTCTTCTGGCTTAGCGCCTTCTTTTACTGTTACTAACCGTTCTCTAGGCGTCATCACATTGGCCACTGGCTGATCTAACTGTGTTTCAAAACGCACATCGCGATTAGTAACAATACCCACCAATTGCTCGCCTTCTACCACCGGCATACCGGAAAAATTATGGGCGCGTGTTAATTCTAATAGCTCGCGTACTGTGGTTTTGGGGGTTACCGTGATAGGGTCTTTAACAACTCCGCTTTCATGTTTCTTTACTTTGCGAACTTCCAAGGCTTGTTTAGCAACGCTCATGCTTTTGTGCAAAATGCCCATTCCCCCCACTTCCGCCAGAGCAATAGCTAATGGAGCTTCGGTAACAGTGTCCATCGCGGCTGAGACAAGGGGAATGGGTAGGGCAATCTCGCGGGTTAACCAGGTTCCTAACTCAACATCTTTTGGCAGAACTTGCGAATGCCCGGGAACTAATAAGACATCATCAAAGGTCAAGGCTTCGTGGATAATTTCCATCTCTTCTCTCAAATGACAAGCTAATAGTGGATTTTACAGGTTTCTTACGTTCGCAGCAAACCATTTGCTTGCGTTAGACTTTTTGGCGCATTATGGCGCATTATAGAGTTGCTGAATAAGAATGCCATCAGGATACAAGGTCAGCACGTAGGGTTGTCGTTCCCACTTTCATCATTGCTGTAAGGGTTACGTATTTCGTTGATGAAAAGGTTATATTGTCGAACGTTAAAAACTCGTCATTGCGAGGAGCGTTAGCGACGCGGCAATCCAGGTTCAATTTTTACAAGATCGTTTGTTACATCTGTATAGAGTGTGTCATTACGGTTATTTGTCATAATGTAAAGGGCTGGTTGACGTTCAGGCATGCGTAAATCCCTTAGAAATAGAAGAATCTGGATTGCCGCGTCGCTAACGCTCCTCGCAATGACGGATCTCAGGCATCAACGAAATTTGTAACCTTTACACCAATGACGAGATAGATAAAGGTTTAACTTAATGGCAGTGATCCTTTGCTCATTCTTGTATCTTGAAATCCTGCTATAAGTAACATGGATTTATTAGTATTGTACGCTACATGTTTGATTTTAACATTTTTAATATCTAGCTTTATTTAGGCCAACTATTATGAAAAAACCTGCTTTAGAACTGAATGTAACCGACACCATCTACACAGTTTCAAAGCTTAACCAACAAATTCGTGAGTTGCTCGAACAGCATTTTGCTGACCTATGGATAGAAGGTGAAATTTCTAATTTTAAACGGGCGCCGTCAGGACATTGGTATTTTTCCTTAAAAGATAGCCATGCCCAAGTACGGTGCGCCCTATTTCGCGCACAAAACAATGGGTTGGGTTTCATACCACGCGATGGTATGCAAGTGCTCATTTATGCGCGTGTGAGTTTGTACGCAGAACGCGGTGATTATCAGCTCATTGTTGAACATTTAGAAGAAGCGGGTGATGGATTATTACGCCGTGCTTTTGAAGTGCTTAAAACTCGCTTAGCAGAGGAAGGTTTATTTGATGCCACGCATAAAAAACCGCTGCCAAAATTTCCACGTTGCATTGGCGTCATTACTTCTGCTGGTGGGGCAGCCATTCATGATATTTTAACCGTCTTACAACGCCGTGCTGCTCATATCCCCATTATTATTTATCCTACTTTAGTACAGGGTACTGAGGCCAAAGCTCAGATTGTCCATGCCTTAACGCTTGCTAATCAACGTCAAGAATGCGATGTGTTAATCCTAGCAAGAGGTGGAGGTTCACTCGAAGATTTGTGGCCTTTTAATGAAGAAATAGTAGCACGCGCCATTTTTAATAGTGAGATCACAATTGTTACTGGGATTGGGCATGAAATTGATTTTACTATCGCGGATTTTGTTGCCGATCAACGCGCTCCCACCCCTTCTGCCGCAGCTGAATTAGTAAGTCCCAATCATGCACAGTGGCAGCAACAAATTGTTTCTTGGCAAAAACGTTTGACGCAAGGAATACAAAATGAATGGCGTCATCATTGCACACTATTGGAAAATCTTCAAAAACGTTTACGCCATCCTGTACATTATTGGCAAGAACAAACACAACGATTAGATTATTACCAACGCAATTTGGTAAGAGCACAACTCCATTTGTTGCAGCAAAAAAACCTAGAGCTACAACACTTAAATACGGCTTTAAAACGCTATACGCCTAACCAACGTTTACAAGAATTATATGGTTTACAAAATTCATTACAACGACGCTTACAAAACAGTATGCAACACCTGCTGCAACAAAAATCGGCCTCTTTACAGCATTTTAGCCACGCATTAGATGCAATAAGCCCATTAAACACCTTAAAACGAGGCTATGCTATTATCTCTCATCAACAACATATTATTAGCGATGTGCAACAACTAAAAATAGGTGAAAAAGTTACTGCACGGTTGAGTAAGGGTGAATTATTGTGCGTTGTTGAAAAAATTTTATAATTGTCTTTCAAAAACCCTAATGCTATTGTCTGCTGTATCAGGCGTTATCACTCAGATTGCTTCGCCAAATAGCAAATATCACCAAACTAATTAAAATCATAACTGAGGCTAATAATATGGGTAAAAATAGGTTTATAGCGCTACTCATACCTGCGGCCAAGCCGCCAAATCCCCACGCAGCGGCCGCAATCGAATTAGTTATCCCCATAATCTCTCCTTGTTCATTTTCATTGGTACGATTTGAAAAAATGGCTATCAATACAGCGTAAACCACACCATCGCCCATAAGAATCGGTGTAGCCATTATCCATTGTATTAATTCCAAGTGGAAAAAAGCGCCAATCATTCCTAGTAAAGTAATAGACAAAAATAATAATACTACTTTTTCGGCAGTAAGAAATCGCATCATCAGTGGAATCACCAACAATGAGGCAATAGCCCAAATAACTCCAAAATAGGCTAAAAAATGTCCCACTCCACGCTGGGTATAGGAAAAATTTTGAACCAATAATAGCATTGTAAAAGTGAAATAAATAACAAAACCAAACTGCTCTAAAAAAAATACCCATGATAACAAACGAATTTCTTTACGTCGAAAAGCACGTGCAAAAACCAAAAACCCTTTCGTCCAATTGATAGCCGATTTCACTTTTGGATAAAAAGTTTCTTTAAAAGCTAGCCATAAATAACTAGCATTTAACATCGCAAGAACTGCATCAATATAAAATGGAGTAGCATAATTAAACCAGGGAAATACGCGGGGATCAGAGAAATATGCCCCTAATAAGGGTCCTAATATAAATCCAATACAAATTGCAAAAACCATTATCCCTATATTTTTTGCTTTGTTTTCTGCTGTACTAACGTCCGCAATAACTGCCTGAGCAATGACCTGACTGCCTGCCACATAACCTGAGAAACAGCGTCCAAAAATTAATAACCAAAGGCTTTTTATTGTGATGGCAATACCACAAATCAGTGAACCCGCGGCAGTACCTACTAAACAAAAAATTAATACTTTTTTGCGCCCTAGACGATCTGATAAATCGCCCCAGAAAGGTGAGCCTAAAAACAGGAAAACGGCAAAACAAGTCAGCATTAATCCATACCAAAAATCGCGCATTCCAACCATTACATCGGAGGACAATATGCTGCCCGTTTTAATCATAAAGAGTGGGCTGAGAACTGGGATAATTAATCCCAATCCCATGGTGTCAATAACTAACACTAAAAATAGTGGTAGTAAGCTAATGATTGAAACTTCTCGAGAAGGAGGCATAATTCTCTTAGAAATCCACTATTTCGCGCAACGGCTTGTGATAGCTTTCTTCTATAAATTTAAGGGCTGTTAATGATAATACAGCACAAAGTATGAGATAACCTGCGGGTGCTAAATTGCTACCTGTTCTTTGTACTAATTCTAAAGCGAGCAAGGGTGTAGTTCCCCCAAAAATTGCTAGACAAATATTGTAACCCAACGCTGTACCCGTGTTTCTAACAGCTGTAGGAAAGAGTTCTGCCAGCAAAATTGGGATTAATGCAGCAATTGGCGCTAAAATGATGCCCAATAATAAATCTCCGGCCAAAGCGTAGCCAAATTGCTTTTGCGATAAAAGCCAGAATGCTGGAAATGAAAATACTATAAATCCGAATAATCCTATTTTAAATAGGGGTTTTCGACCAAAATGATCCGATAGAATTCCCATTATTGGCATAAGTAATACCAGTAGCAATATGCTGATGAGATTAATTGTGTTAGCTTCTCTTAATGAAAAACCCTGTATTTTATCGAGAAAAGTTACGGCATAGGCAATGAAAATATAGTTGCCTACCCCCATGATACTGGTCAATAAAATTGTTAATAATAATTCTTTACGATAATTTGAAAATATTCTTTTAAAAGACATGTATTTTTTTTCTTGAACAAACCGAGGAGACTCTTTAGTGCGCAAGCGCAAGAAAAGTCCTATAACGCCAATTACGCCACCCAAATAGAAAGGAATACGCCAACCCCAATCATGCAAAGCCTGTGCAGTCAGGAGCGCACTTACTAAAGTCGTCGTTATTGCACCCGTTAATATGCCCAAAAATGCGGTGCTCATCACTAAAGAGCCTGCAAAACCACGGCGATTGTCCGGTGCATGTTCCACAAGAAAAGTAGTGGCTGTATTAAGTTCACCGCTTACAGCAAGCCCTTGTAATAAACGTAATAACGTTAATAGTATAGGCGCCGCCAAACCGATACTGGCATAGGTGGGTAAAAAACCAATCAATAGCGTGGGGATGGTAATGACAATCATTGAGGTAATGAGTGCAGCTTTGCGACCTCTGTGATCTCCAATATAACCAAATAGCGTGGCACCTAAGGGTCGAACCAAAAACCCTGTGGCAAATACCGCAAAAGCAAGCAATAACGAGGTCATTGGATCTTTAGTTGGAAAAAATAAATTGGCAATGATGGCTGCAAAATTGGCATATAAAATAAAATCATACCATTCCAGCGCATTACCAAATAAACCAGCAAGTAATGTAGTCTTAGATGACATTGTTGCTTTACCTCCTTGGTTACTCAATTATTCAGATTTTTTATAAGGATTCTTGTCACTTTTTAACACAATTCGGATGGGTGTGCCTACCCACCGCAATCTTTTACGAAAATAATTTGCCAAATAACGCACATAAGAACCCGGCAACGCGGCTGTTTGTTTGCCGTGAATCACAATCAACGGGGGATTATGCCCACCTAAATGTGCATAGCGCAATTTAATGGGGCGACCTTGTGCTGCGGGCGGTTGATGTGTCGCAACAGCATCCTGCAAAATGCGCGTCAGTTCTGAAGTGGGTACGTTTTTTGTTGCCGCACGATAAGCTTCTTTGACAGCTTTAAATAAATTACCTACCCCAGTACCATGCAATGCCGAAATAAAATAAATACGGGCAAAATCAGCAAAACTCAGACGTCGAGATAGTTCCTGACGCACCCGCTCTCTATTATAGGTCGTTAAGCCATCCCATTTATTAACGGCAATTACTAATCCTTTACCTTCTTCAATAATAAATCCTAATAAATGCAAATCTTGGTCAGTAATATTTTCTTGTGCGTTAATCACCATCAGCACTACATTTGCCGCAGCAATCGCTTGCAGTGTTTTTACTACGGAGAATTGTTCCACACCTTCTGCTATACGCGCACGACGCCGTACCCCAGCCGTGTCAATCAAAGTATATACCACTCCTTGCCGTTCAAAAGGTATTGCAACACTATCACGCGTGGTGCCCGGTTGGTCGTAAACCAGCATGCGTTCTTCACCCAGTATGCGATTGACTAAGGTGGATTTACCCACATTGGGGCGTCCGACTATAGCCATTTTAATGCCAGGGGCAGTTTCTTCGACCAGCTCAGGCAGTGGTAATTTTTTTAATAGATGTTCCATTACGGTTGGCACACCCGTGCCATGCGATGCAGAAATGGCATAAACCTGTTCAAAACCAAATTGATAAAATTCGCTTGCTGCCATGGTTGTTTCTAAACCATCGGCTTTATTAGCCACTACGTAGATGGTTTTGGCTGCGCGGCGTAAATGTTCGGCAATTTTCGTATCGGCTGTAGTTACACCGGCGCGAGCATCAACCATAAATAATACGGCATCGGCTTCTGCCACAGCTTGCCAGGCTTGTTGTGCGACGAGTTGTTCAATGGTGTCGTGCTTGTTTTCGGTCAGGCCACCGGTATCAATAACAACAAATCTTCGGTTTTCAAATTGCCCTTGGCCATATAAGCGATCGCGAGTAACGCCTGGTAAGTCGGCCACCAAGGCAGCTCGCGAACGAGTTAAGCGGTTGAAGAGGGTGGATTTGCCGACATTCGGTCGGCCAACAATGGCGATAACAGGTAGCATACGTAATCTCTATCACTTAAAGTTTTAAGAATAAGGTATTGTCTGTAATAAAATTAGCTTATTGGAATTGGTAAAGACGCAAACTGCTTGATTTACCACCACAGGTGTCGCACTAATACCCGCTCGATCCAAAACAAAGTGTGCCAAAAGACGCGCATCATCCACTCCTAACCAATATAAATTACCTTGTGCGTCACCTATTACCAATTGCTGTCCAAACAATACCGGCGCCGTAAGCTGACGACCAGCTAAAGCGCTCTGTTTCCATTTAACAGTCCCGGTATCACGATCAAATGCCCAAAGATTACCATCGGTATCCGCTGCATAAATTTGTTGATCGTCAGCAATTAAGCTAGCATCTGAAGAAAGCGGTTGTTGCCACAATATTTGTTTAGTCGCCAAATTCATTGCTATTAATTGTCCTTGGTAAGCAGAGACATACACGATACCCTCTTTTATCAAAGGCGTACCATCAACGTCTTCCATGTTTTCTATATCAGAAATACCAAAAGCAGAACCCAATTGATCTTGCCATAATACCTGCCCATTGCGACGATCTAATACCACAAACTTACCATTGGCAAAACCAGCAACTACCCAATTGCCATCAACTTGTGGCGAACCGCCAGCACGAAGTACTAAATCAGGCACCGATTGTTGGTAAGACCAAGAAATCTTGCCCGATTGAGCATCAAAAGCATACAGATGATCGTCCTGAGTTTTTACTAATACTTGGTCTTGCGTGACAACTGGAATTGCTAGAGCGATATTAGAAAGGTTAGCTTTCCAGATAACAAGACCAGTTTTTTCATTCAACGCAAAAAGTTGTGCTTGCGTGGTACTTACCACCACTAAGCCACTGCCTACTCCAGCTCCAGTGGTAATCGTTTGTTTTAGAGAGTTACGCCACAGTATCTTACCCGTTGCTGCCGCTATTGCAGCAACCGTACCATCGGGTGTAGTTATGAACAGATTGCCATCAACATAAACAGGGTTTAGAGTTACGTAACTTGCTTTCGTGTGTTCATTTAATTGGATTTGCCAATGAGTTTTAATACTCAAAGCAGGGGTGAACGCTGGCAAAGGTGGCAATGAGGGTGGACTGGGTGCAATCGTGCTACATCCTGTTATTATCAGGATTCCGATTAATAAAAACCAACGACGCCCCATAGCTCACACTTCTGGAAAAAATTTGGGAAATTTAATTAGCTATTTTTTGTGCCGTCAGCAAGCTGATCGAATTTCATTTGTAACCACATACGGTTCATGGCTGAAGTTGGTATTTTTTCTAGTGCGGCTTGATAGGCAGCACGTGCTTCACCCTTGTTCCCTTGCGTTGCTAAAATATCTCCCCGTACCTCATCAATTGCTGGCTGAAACTGTGGATTATCTACTGTTTGAATCAATGCTAATGCTTCTACAGCTTTGTTCTGAGCTAACAGTATTCGAGCTGCACGTATGCGAGCAATTTGACGCACTGCGCTATCGCGTGCATGGCTAATAACCCATTGCAATTTCTCTACCGCAAAATCATATTTGCTATTATTTACAGCATTTTTTGCCAACATGAGTCCAGCTAAGGCAGCATAAGGTGTGCGTTTATATTCAGTCATCAATTGGTCAGCAAATTGTTGCAGTTGTTGCGGTTGATTTTTGGCAACACTTCCCAACATTTGTGCATAAATGATGGATGCTCTTTCAGCCATAATCAATTGCTGTTGCTGCCAATAGCGATAGGCGTAACTACCAAGCAGTGCTACGGCAACACCAATGACAATACTTAAACCGTATTTTTTCAGCCAATCTTTAACGGCTTGAATTTGTTCTTGTTCACTCAAATAAACGTTAGTCATTTTGTCCCCAAATCCAAAAATTATTTAACCTGCTCATTCAACCATTTAATCAACTCCGGCAGTGCCAGACGCTGTTGTGGCTGTTCTTCCCGTAAATATTTGAGGGTAATAGTAGCAGAATTTAGCTCTTCTTCGCCAATAATCAATGCCCAACGTGCTCCACTTTTATCAGCACGTCGAAATTGAACTTTATGACTGTCCTCACCACAATGGGTTAATAAGCGTAGTTGCGGAACAGCACTGCGTAACTGTTCTGCCAAAGATAACCCTTTAGCGGCTGCTCTTTCGCCCAACAAAATTAAATAGGCATGTGGCGATGAATCAGCATGATATTGACTTTCCAACAAAGCCAATAACCGTTCTAATCCTAACGCAAACCCCACGGCGGGTGTGGGTTTGCCGCCTAATTGTTCTACTAAACCATCATACCGCCCACCCGCACACACGGTGTTTTGCATACCTAAGTTTGGCATCACCCATTCAAATACCGTCATGGTGTAATAATCTAAGCCGCGCACCAAACGCGGATTAATTTCATAAGATACACCTGCGGTCTGCAACTGCCGACATAGCCCCTCAAAATGTAACTGCGATGCAGAATCAAGAAATTCCGACATTTGTGGTGCTTTGGCAATTAGCTCTTGTAATTCGGGTAGTTTGCTATCCAAAATACGCAATGGATTCGAGACTAAACGACGTAGACCATCTTCATCCAGCAAGGCTTTATGCTGCTCAAAATACTTTACCAATGCTTGGCGATAATGCGCTCGAGCATCGGGCGTGCCCAATGAATTGATTTGCAGTTGTAATTGCTGTTTTAACCCTAATTTTTGCCATAGGGAAGCAGTCATTAGCAATAATTCGGCATCAATATCAGGCCCTGGTAAGCCAAAAGCTTCAACACCGAATTGGTAAAATTGCCGATACCGTCCTTTCTGTGGACGTTCATGGCGGAACATTGGCCCTATATACCACCAGCGTTGCACCTGGTTATAAAGCAACCCATGCTCGATACCAGCACGCACACAACCTGCTGTACCTTCGGGACGCAAAGTAATGCTGTCTTCATTCCGGTCCAGAAAAGTGTACATTTCCTTTTCCACAATATCAGTTGTTTCACCAATAGTGCGCTTGAATAAGGCGGTGTATTCAATAATAGGGAAACGAATTTCCTGATAACCGTAGCGGGCGGCAGTATTGCGTAACACTTCTTCCAAATACTGCCAAAAAGGAGTCTGTTGCGGTAAGGTATCATTCATGCCCCGTACCGCTTGTATGGGCTTACTCAAAGAACCCCCCTTAAACTATAATTCATTCCGAGGAGATTTGTTATCTTTCTGATCTTTCTGAGTCGCATTTGTATTGCTGTTTTTGCTTATATGATTACTCTTGTTAGCCTTTGAAGGAGAATCATCATCGGTTGCCAATATTGAAGGCATCGTAACCGAACTATCCCCAATCTGAGAAATCTCGCTACCATCGGCAGGTGAGACCACGATATTATTACGGGTTTGATGTTTCCCTTCGGTGCGGCCAACCCACCAAACTGTGGCCATTAGTACCACTATCATCAGCAATCCCACCCCTAACCAACGCATTTTATACCCATTATTTACCCAAGAACGCTCTAATCCTATACTTTCACTTTCTCTTTCGGTCGGAAAATACGTTGTATTATAAAGTGGACGTGGGGGTTGTTCGGGTTGCAGTTGAGCAAAGCTCTGCAATATTTCTTCTAGTGGCAAACCTAATAAACGCGCATACATCGAAATATGGCCTCGCGCATAGACTGAGGCGGGTACATAGCTGTAATCATCTTTCTCAATTGCTTCAATCTGAAAAGGGCTTAATCGTAATTGAGTGGCTACTTGTTCTTGGCTAAGTTGTTTCGCTTCGCGTGCTGAACGCAAGCGATACCCTGGTTTTAAGTTAGTTTCAACGGTAGATTGGTTCATATCTGATACAAATTCCTGGCTCATGCTGTTACTCCCTCGCTATCCTTAGTTGGGGTCATTAACTCAACAATTTACCTACTTTACTACAAAGCAGGCCAAATTGTAATCAAACCAAGACTTTCTCTCAGGGCAAACGCATTTACTCCTCCTCACTACCTACGTGCCGCGACTTGTCCGGCGTTGTTGCATATTTCTTATAAATTAAGGTCGTTAGGTAAGAATGTCGTGTGGTGTCGTTGGAAGACCATAGAATACAAGGATGTATTCTCCGACCGCAGGATGCAGTTTTGTCTGAAAACGACACCCACATGGCATTCCAAAAATAAGAAAATATGCAACACCGCCGGCATGTCCGCAGTACGCGCTGACGCTTCATCCAGGCTACAGTTGCTCAACAATCTGAATAATGCGCCGTCGGGCACGGCCTGCTTCGGTGCGGCGGGTGCGGTCGGCCACTTGACCCACCAATTGGCCACAGGCGCCATCAATGTCCTCGCCCCGCGTTTTGCGCACTGTGGTGCGAATACCTGCTTCTAGCAAGCGTTTTTGGAAACGTACAATGACTTCGGGTGTTGAACATTCATAAGTCGTATTTGGAAAAGGATTAAAAGGAATTAGATTTACTTTACAACGGATATTATAGATATCATTAAGTAACCGAATCAACTGGATTGCATGTTGTAACGTATCATTAATATCCCGTAGCATCACATATTCAAATAATATCGCACGTCGAGGTTCATCTTGAAAATACTGCCGACAAACGGGCAATAAAACTTCAAGCGGATATTTGCGATTAATTGGTACTAAAACATTGCGTAATTCATTATTCGGTGCATGCAGTGAAACTGCTAATGCTGCGGAACTTACTGCACGTAAGCGTTGCATAGCGGGAACAATGCCAGAAGTACTTAAAGTAACTCGATATCTTGATAAATTATAGGCAAAATCATCCATCATC
>JBAUEV010000224.1:0-26807 GCA_049678805.1 Gammaproteobacteria bacterium | reverse complement strand
CTGCCATGCTGGAACCTGGATTGCCGCGTCGCTAACGCTCCTCGCAATGACGGATCTCGGGCATCAACGAATTATATAACTTTTACAGCGATGAGGCAGCTCTGTAGCATGCCTTTCAATTTTTGCTTTATGGTAGAATAGGGTACAGATATTTTAAGTTGTACCGTGTGATCCCCATTATGCAAACCTCTTTAAAAAACAAGCTGGAATTACTAGTCGAGCGTCATCAAGAAATAGCCCATTTGCTGGCTGATCCACAAGTTACCGGCAATTCCACACGATTTCGTGATTTGTCCAAAGAGTATGCTCAACTACAACCTGTCATTAC
Organism: Gammaproteobacteria bacterium; assembly: GCA_049678805.1. Classification (GTDB taxonomy): domain Bacteria; phylum Pseudomonadota; class Gammaproteobacteria; genus JBAUEV01. The sequence continues at coordinate 26,479 of JBAUEV010000224.1, read as the reverse complement.
TTGCTTCCAACAAAGCCAACAAAATCTTGCTGCTATTGCAGCCACACAGGAAATGCTTCAAGATCCCGATCCGGAAGTAAAGGCATTAGCAAAACAAGAGCTGGATGTATTACAGCAGCAAAAGGCGCAATTAGAAACAGAATTACAAACTTTATTGCTCCCCAAAGACCCTAACGATGAACGAAATGTGTATTTAGAAATCCGTGCAGGTGCAGGGGGTGATGAAGCAGCTATTTTTGCCGGGGATTTATTTCGTATGTATTCCCGCTATGCTGAAAAACAAGGCTGGCAGATAGAAGTAATTTCTGCTAGTGCAGGTGAGCATGGCGGTTATCGAGAAATTATTTCACGAATTGCAGGCAAAGAGGTTTATTTGCAATTAAAATTTGAATCAGGTGCTCATCGGGTACAGCGCGTACCAAAAACTGAAGCGCAAGGACGTATTCATACTTCAACTTGTACGATAGCCGTTTTGCCTGAAGTTGATGAAATTGATGAAATTGTGATTAACCCTGCTGAACTTAAAATTGATACCTATCGTTCTTCTGGTGCAGGTGGCCAGCACGTTAATAAAACAGACTCAGCGGTTCGAATTACCCATTTACCCACCGGATTGGTGGTGGAATGCCAAGAAGAACGCTCACAACATAAAAATCGCGCGAAAGCGCTTTCTTTATTGCAAGCAAGATTATTAGATCAAGAACGTAGTCGACAGCAGAAAGAACAAGCCGAAACTCGCCGTGGTTTAGTTGGCACAGGAGATCGCTCTGAACGAATTCGTACTTATAATTTTCCTCAAGGACGGCTAACCGATCACCGTATCAATTTGACCCTTTATAGTTTGGAAGACATTATTGAAGGGGATTTGGCGCAGGTCATTGATCCTTTGTTGCGTGAGTATCAAACGGAACAACTGGCGGCATTGGGTGAGGGAAAATAATTGGGATAACCTTTATGAACCAGAGTTTTATCACCATTACAGATGCACTAAGCCAAGCGTGCGGCATCTTAACATCCCACTCCCCTGAGCCGCGCTTAGATGCTGAGTTATTATTAAAAGAAACGCTACAATGCTCACGTGCTTATTTATACACTTATCCTACAATGCAATTAACGACAGCACAAACAGCAGATTTTTTTAAAATGATCGCGCGGCGTAAAGTAGGTGAACCTGTGGCTTATATCCTGGGTCGAGCTGCTTTCTGGACGTTAGAACTTCATGTAACACCTGCTACCCTGATTCCACGACCCGAAACAGAATTGCTGGTTGAGTTAGCATTACAACTATTGCCAGCAGAAAAAACATTGACCCTTGCTGATTTAGGAACAGGTTCTGGTGCAATTGCTTTGGCATTAGCCAGTGAACGCCCTCATTGGGAGTTACATGCTAGCGATCAGTCCGCAACTGCCTTAACAGTGGCACAAGGGAATGCTCACCGATTAGCACTTACCAACGTACAATTTCATTTAGGTGATTGGTGTGCTGCTTTACCTAAGCAGCGTTTCCACGCCCTTATCAGTAATCCACCTTACATTGCTTTATCTGAACCCCATTGGCAGCAAGGCGATCTGCGTTTTGAACCGCAATCAGCATTAATAGCGGGTGAAGATGGATTACAGGCACTACGCATTATCATTCAACAAGCAGAGGATTATCTTGAAGTCGATGGCTGGTTAATGTTTGAGCATGGTTACCAGCAACAATCCTCCGTGGTAACTTTGTTACAACAATCAGGCTATCAATCTATCACTTCGCACCAGGATAAGGCAGGGCATTGGCGAGTTACCATGGGTCGTAAATAAAAATACCATTAAATGCAACAGCCTGATAAACTAACAACTTGCAGCAAAATAAAGGGGTGGGATACAATTTAGCTGACGAAAATTCAGGTAAATAAGCTATGTTTACATCAATGCCAAGTGAACAGAAAGGCATCAGCCTATTAGAGCTTATGTTAGCATTAGTAGTTATCAGCGCCCTATTATTGCTGGCAACCCGCTATTATCAACAAACCCGAGAAAATCTGCGTGTCGCACAAGCGATAGAAATGACTAATAATGTAGTCAATGCAAGCTACAAATGGTTAGAAGGTCAGCCTAGTTTTAGCGGAATTAGTATACCTACCCTGATAAGCAGCCAATTCCTATCAAAATCTTATGATGGGAATTCTAATCCCTGGAAAGGAACAATTGCAGTTGGCCCAGCTACTGACACAAGTTACATAGTTGTTACATTAACAAATATTCCTAGTAAAAGTTGCCAGAATTTAAAAGAAAAAATGCTAAATCGTGCGCTTAAAACAAGTGATAATAGGGATATGCCAAACGTTAAGCAGCCTAATTGCATTGGGACGTCGTCTGTACAACAGTTTGAAATGTCTTTTTAATATTAGGTAAATTTTTTATGTTGAAGCAATATTATCAACGAGGCATTACTTTACTGGAGCTCATGTTCTCCTTGGTCATAGTCCTTATGGTGCTCGTCGTCGCGGCGCGTTACTATGAAACAGTGCGCACCGCCCATCGCGTAAATGAAGCCGTCAGTATGGTACACGTTATTTACACAGCCTCAGAAGGCTGGTTGCAGAACAATTTAGATTTGAGTGAAGCAAGCATGCAAAATTTTGTGAATAATAATAGTGTACCGAATAACTTTGTCACTAGTAATAATGTTAATCCTTGGGGGGGGGACATCAAAATTGCGATAGATAAAAGCAAGCCTATGGTTATTAACATCACGATGTCAAACGTTCCGCTTAATGATTGCAGAAATCTATTACAGAAATTGCGGCAGAAAATGACCGATGTCATCCCATCTGTTTCTGCGGGCGGTAGCTGCGAAAATAACGCTTTTGCAGTGCCTCTCGATTTTAGTGCTAAATGAGGTCATCATGCACATTAACAGCAGAACTCTATCAAAATCTAAAGAACAGGGTGTTTCTTTGATAGAACTTATTTTGGTAATGGTAGTGATTATTCTAATATTGGTCGCAGTCGCACGTTATTATGAGTCGACGCGTAGCTCACAACGTGTGAATGAGGGAGTAAATGTGATGCAGATGATTACCAATGCTGCAGAAAGTTGGCTCGTCACGTATAAAACATTTCAGCCCAAACCGCTAAATGATATCAGTATGGCATCTTTACACAATCAAGCATTGTTGCCTGCTAGCGTTGACAAGAATCCCTGGGGTGGTTCCATTACGATAACACCTATTACAGATAAACAACAGATTAAAATTGAATTTGATAACATCAATAAACCTGATTGTTTGAGTCTATGTGAGATTATGAATAATAAAAATGTTGATGGTGGTGATTGCACTCAAAATTGTGTATCTTCTCAAGGCGTTGGTGGGGTTACTTATGTCGGGAATTACCCAAAGAGTTGAGAAAATTTGGGAAATTTATCATAACAGTATGAGGTGGAACAGAATGCAAAATTCAAAAGGTTTTACCTTGTTAGAAATGTTACTTGTGATGTCAATTATTGCAGTTATATTAATCGGCGTCACGCGTTACTATGAGTCGGCTGCAACTTCGCACAAAGAAAATGAAGCGGTACGTTTAATACTCGCTTTAAAAGCAGCAGGTGAACGTTATCGAGTGGGGCAAATTAACGAATCAACGGATATCTTGCCAAATTTAATAAATCGTAATTTAGTACCCGTATCAGCAAAAACTAATCCATGGGGCGGCACAGTAACGGCAGCTATGGCAGCGGATGGAAAAATCACCGTTACGCTTGCCACAATTCCAGCAGCTGTTTGCCGTTCATTAGTAAGCATTATTAGCACAGACATCGCTAATTCTACTGCTACATGTTCCGCCGCAGATACAGACGCTACAGGTGATTTCGCCGTTAATTTTTGATAATAGGTTTTTATTGTGCGAATAGTGTTAGCAAGTAGTAATAAAGGGAAAATTCTGGAAATCCAACAGTTATTAGCTCCTTTCGATGTGCAAATAATTCCCCAGACTGAACTAGGCTTAGAGGACGTTGAAGAAACAGGTCTCACTTTTGTAGAAAATGCAATTCTGAAAGCACGGCATGCGGCGCTTCATGCCAATTTACCGGCTATTGCAGACGATTCAGGATTAGAAGTGGATGCTTTACAAGGTGCGCCGGGGGTATTTTCGGCGCGCTATGCAGGTAAGGGTGCAAGCAATGAAACACGCCTAGAGAAATTGCTACACGCATTGAAAGAAATACCTGCTGGCCAACGGGGAGCAAGGTTTCAAAGTGTTATGGTTTATCTCAAACATCCACAAGACCCCTCACCGATTATCTGTCAAGGCACCTGGGAAGGAGAAATTTTATTTGCACCACAAGGTACTCAGGGCTTTGGCTATGATCCTATTTTTTATGTTCCTGCTTATCATTGCTCGGCGGCAGAATTGGCGCCGGAAATAAAGAATCAAATAAGTCATCGGGGGCAGTCTTTACGGCAATTAATAACAGCGTTGAGACTTCTATCCAAACCTTGATAAACGGCCAATCTGTATGAAAAAATTCACTCAGAATCCTCATTGACTGTTATGTCAACTCCGGTTCCTTGCTCATTTTTTCTTCGACCTTGGCTCGTTTCTCAAGGTTTGGAAAGAAGTCTATTTTGAAAACATCTTTAAATCAGCTTTCTGCCAGCTTTTTAGCTCTGTTTAGCATTTTGATGGGAAAATCCCTAGTAATAAATGGGGCTTGCCATTTCTGTGTAAATAAGTATCATGTGGCTTCCCGCTTGGGCCGTTAGCTCAGTTGGTAGAGCAGCGGACTTTTAATCCGTTGGTCGTAGGTTCAAATCCTACACGGCCCATCAGTAAACTGGCTTTCACATGATTTCTTTTTTCTTGTAAACTCTGTTCATCGTATTCATTATTACCTTGAGTGTTTAATATTAGTTTTGTTGTTTCTGTTTTTCATTTTCTAAAAGGGAGAATTAAATGAAACAGATTATGCTGCGATCCTTGCTGTTTACTTTCCTACTTATATTTAATTTGATGGTTAGAGCGGCGGCGATTACTGATGACCCATTGCCTTCATGGAACAATACTCCAGTCAAACAACATCTTATGCGATTTATGCACCAGGTTACGGATAAAAAAAATTCATTGTACGTGCCTGTCTCAGAGCGTATTGCAACGTTGGATAATGATGGCACATTATGGGTAGAATACCCTATCTACACACAGGCTGAGTTTGCCATGAGCCAAATAAAAATCCTCGCACCTAAGCATCCAGAATGGAAAACAAAAGCTCCTTTTAAAGCAGTATTGAATAACGATACCAAGGCAATTGCACATTTTTCTTCGCATGATTGGGCAAGTATTCTAGCTGCTACACATGCTGGTATGACAATCAACGCTTTTAATAAAACAGTAACTAATTGGTTGGCAACGGCGACAAACCCTCATTTTCACAAGGGATATACACAACTTGCTTACCAACCGATGCTGGAATTAATTAACTATTTGCAGAACAATTTTTTTAAAGTTTACATTGTTACCGGCGGTGGCCAAGAATTTGTGCGCTCTTTTGCTGAATCTGTTTATGGTATTCCGCCTGAAAACGTTATTGGGACTGCAGGAAAAATTCAGTATGCTTATCAGCACGGTAAACCCGTATTAATAAAATTGCCTACTGTGCTATTTGTTGATGATAAGGTGGGTAAGCCTGAAGCAATCCAGTTATTTATCGGTCGTCATCCATTACTTGCCATTGGTAATTCCGATGGTGATCGGCAGATGCTCGAATGGACTTCTGCTAGGCAAGGCGCACATTTTACTGCGTTAGTACATCATGATGATGCAAAACGGGAATTTGCTTATGATAAAAACTCCCATGTAGGAACATTTCCTAATTCACTGATGACAGAAGCGAAACAAAAGAATTGGACTGTTATTAGTATGAAAAAAGATTGGAAAGTAATTTTTCCATAACAGAGGTCAGCCCTAACAAGTAGCCTTGCTGCAGATCGAAAAAACCCTACGTAGGAGAGGGTTAACTCACTTTTTCACCTGCAGCTTGCTTATCAGCATGATAAGAAGAACGTACCAGTGGCCCACTGGCGACATGTGTAAAACCAATTTGTTTAGCAAATACAGCTAACTCATCGAATTCGGTGGGCGTTACATAACGTGTTACTGGCAAGTGATGCCGGCTTGGTTGTAAATATTGGCCTAACGTTAACATATCTACTTCATGAACACGCAAGTCACGCAATACTTGTTCAACTTCTGCTAGTTCTTCGCCTAAACCCAGCATTAGCCCTGATTTAGTAGGGATACTGGGGAAACGTTGTTTATGTTCTAGTAGTAACAGCAGTGATTCATGATAATCGGATCCTGGGCGCGCTTGTTTGTATAAACGGGGAACGGTTTCGATATTGTGGTTAAGCACGTCCGGTAAGGCAGCTCCAAGTGCATCTAACGCTTTGACACGACGACCACGAAAATCAGGCACCAGTGTTTCTATACGAATAGTGGGATTGAGTGCTCGAACTGCTTGTATACATGCGACAAAATGTGCCGCTCCACCATCGCGCAAATCATCGCGATCAACAGAAGTAATTACCACATAATTTAATGCCATTGCCTGAATAGTTTTAGCTAAATTAATGGGTTCTTCAGGGTCTAATGGATCGGGACGGCCATGTGCCACATCGCAAAAACTGCAACGACGCGTGCATTTGTCACCCATAATCATAAAAGTGGCAGTCCCTTGGCCAAAACATTCGGGTAGGTTAGGGCAGGAAGCTTCTTCGCAAACGGTTACAAGTCGGTTGGCACGGAGCATGCTTCTCATCGCCGCAATTTTTTTGCTTGCTGGGTTGTCAGCAGTAGGTAACGTAATGCGAATCCAATCTGGTTTATTCAGTATTGGTTGGTCACCTACAATTTTAATGGGAATAAGGGCGAGTTTAGCTGCTCCACGTAATTTGACAGGATCATTAGCAGGATGTGTCATAACCAAAGTACTCATTGTTGTAGAGGGGTAAACACATGAAACTATAAGAAGCTCCGGGGGAGTTGTTTTCAGACAAAGCTGCATCCTGCGACCCCGTCTCGAGTACAGGGCAGAATACATCCCTGTATTCTACGGTCTTCAAACTAACTCCTCCGGAGCTTTTTATAGTTTCATGTGTTTACCCTGGTTGTTGTAGCGAAATGAAGGTCATTATAGCCAAATTGGGTCGCCAAATGTTGAGCAGTTTTATCGGCTGTTTCCGCTAGATCAATATTGGGGCAGAATGCACCGAGTTGAGTGATCGGCAAATTACTAAAACCACAAGGATTAATTCGGGAAAACGGTTCTAAATTCATAGCAATATTAAATGCCAGGCCATGATAGGAATATCCCTTGCGTACTCGCAAACCGATGGAACAAATCTTTGCATCGTTTATGTAGACGCCAGGTGCCTCGCAACGCGCAACAGCTTGAATATTATAATCAGCTAATACCTGAATAATAACGTTTTCTAAACCATTGACCAGTTGGCGGGTACTGATTTTAAGACGAGTTAAATCAAATAGCACGTAGCCTATCAATTGTCCTGGGCCATGATAAGTAACCTGACCACCACGATCGGTCTGCACGACGGAGATTTCGCCAGGATTTAGCAAATGTTCGGCTTTACCTGCTTGCCCTTGCGTAAAAACAGGCGGATGTTCTAATAACCACAGTTCATCGGTCGTATGCGTATCGCGCGTTGCTGTGAAATGTTTCATCGCTTGCCAAGTCGTGAGATAATCACATTGTCCTAGGCGGCGGATGATTAAGCTGTTAAACATAAATAAAACACGAATATCAAATTTACAGTACCATAATAATTTTTTCCGCAGCACTTAGCTCGCGATAAACGGCATCTAATTGTTCCTGGCTGATGGCGTGTACCGTTATAGTCATCGCTTGATAATTGCCATCTTTGCTTATGCGGCTGGTAACAGCAGCTTCGCTTAAATCAGGCACATGTTTGCGCACAATGCCCAATGTTAATGCTTCAAAAGCACCCCCTGCTGCTCCAACTACTTTAATCGGAAAATAGCAGGGAAACTCCATTGGTGAATTCGGTTTGTTCGATGCCGTCATATTAATTAAAACACTCTAAGCTTGTTGATCGGGTTGCTCATTTTTAAACCAGCGATTAAGAAAATGAATCAAGTGATCGCGCGCACGAAAGATGATATTACCGCGTGGATTGTCTTCCAATGCAATGAGCGGGGCAGAAAGCAATGGCTTATCTTGCAGCGAAATGTCAACTGAACCATAAGGTTTGCCCTTGAAAATAGGTGCTTGCAGATTGTTATTTAATGTCAACGCAGCTTTTAGGTCTGCATATTGCCCAGCAGGAATAGTGACATAAATATCTTTATTTACGCCCAGCGAGGCAAATCTTCGATTGCCCATCCATACTCGGGGTTCAAGCAATGGTTGGTTTGCTGCATAAAGTTTGTGGGTTTCATAAAAGCGAAAGCCCCAATTAAGCAATGCTTGAGAGTCACTGGTACGCTCACGATTAGAAGGAGACCCCATAACGACCGAAATTAAACGCATATTGTTGCGTCGTGCTGAAGCAACTAAGCAGTAACCTGCATCACTGGTGAAACCCGTTTTCAAACCGTCAACGGAGGCATCTCGCCATAACAAATGGTTGCGATTGGGTTGACGAATATTGTTATAAGTAAACCATTTTTGAGCAAACCACTGACCATAATAATCTGGAAAATTGTTGATTAAATCGCGGCTTAAAATGGCAAGATCACGAGGTGAAGTATAGTGTGATGGGCTGGGTAAACCATTCACATCTGAAAAATGCGTATTCGTCAAGCCGAGCTTGGCAGCAGTTTGGTTCATCAAATCAACAAAAGCTTGTACATTACCACCAATGTGTTCGGCAATTGCAACTGCAGCATCATTTCCCGATACAATAACAATACCATCAATTAATTGTTGAGCAGGTACTTGAGTTCCGACTTGAATGAACATTCGCGAACCGCCAGTTCGCCAAGCATCTTTGCTAACAGTTACTTTATCATCTAAGTGAATATGACCGTTTCTTAAGGCTTCAGCAATAATATAGATCGTCATGATTTTAGTAAGACTGGCAGGCGCCATCCGTTGATCTATATTTTTTTGCGCTAGGATGTCTCCCGTGTTCGCATCCATCAATATGTAACCTCGAGCATTGATCGTAGGTGCGGCTGCAATTGCTGGCGATGGTTGCGGGGTTGCCGATGGCGTAGTAGCGCTATTGCTGGCAGGTGGGGGAACTGCTGCGACTTTCTTAGGGTGAGTAGTGGCCGCTTGGCCATTCACTGCTGCTACTAATAAAAAAATGATAGCAGCGACCAACATTCCTTCTTTCCATAAGTCATAAAATCGTTTCATGCTTGTCTTCCTATCAAAATTGGGGTTAGTAAATGTAACAACTCACTATGATAAAAATTTTATCTAATCTAGTGTTGCAGGGGAATTTGCGACCCCGACTCTGCGTCATTGCGAGATACGTTAGCAACGAAGTAATGACGGCTTAGATAAAATTTTCGTCATGCAGAGAGCTATTTTAACTCTAATATCAATCAGTTAGTAGGTTATTTTTTGTTATGCCATAACACTTACAATATGTCCAAGGCCGTGATCTGCCAGTTGTTGGCGTAATTCAGCAAATTCTGTCTTCGGCAAAGGGCCTATTTGTACACGATAAATAGGAGAATGCCTAAGGTGATGACTTGCATAAATCGCAATCGGAGCATGAGTAAAATGCTGCACTTCTTGTTTTAAGTGCTCAGCATTATGCAAACTGTGGAATGCCCCCACTTGCAAATATATTCGGTTGGCATTGTTAGAAGCCATGGCAGAATAAGTTTGTTCGGCATGGGCTAAACGAATCGTTGGTTGTGGTTTGCTTGCATGAGAATTTTTAGCCCAGGTACTGGCATTAAGCGCAGTAACACGCACTAATGTAGTTCCTTGACCTGCATAGCCTAGTTTTTTTGCTGCGACGTAGGATAAATCAATAAGGCGATGTGATTTAAATGGTCCCCGATCATTAACTTTAACAATTACACTTTTGCCATTCTGTAAATTAGTAACACGTACGTAAGTAGGAATCGGTAAAGTACAGCTTGCCGCAGTCATGCTATACATATTGTAAGGCTCACGACTGGAAGTCAGTTGGCCGTGAAATTTAGTGCCGTACCACGAAGCTAAACCTACTTTATTGTAACCTGATGCATTGGATAATACGTGATAACGCACGCCGTCTACTACATAAGTAGTAGGATTGCCATATTTACTGATTGATTCGGCGCGTGGCACAGCGTTGTGAATCTTAGTGACGTCCACATATCCCGAGGGTGCACCATCTCGGTGTGAAAAACTTCGCGTGCTGCTGCAACTACATAAAATTAATAAAGCCCATGCAACCAGCCCAATAAGCAGTATTTTTCTAAGCTGTCTTGTTCTCATAATTTTTAAATTACCCAGAGAAATCCAATTGGTCAAGCATTTTGTGTAACTGAGTGCTGTTGAATAAACTATTTTTGTTGTTTAATTTTCATACTAACACTCACTAAACTTGCTTCTCTTTTGTAGGAAAAAGCCGAAATGATTTTCTGCAATTGAATATGTGGATAAAATAGGTTAAACAAGAAAATATTATTGGGAGTTTTTACTGGAACATTGTTAATTGCAACAAATTCTAAGGTATTAGCAGCGTTATAATCGTCTGTTAACATTGTCAAATTTGCTGTAATTAACGATGTTTCAGAAAAAATCTCTATGAAATTAAAAGCAAGGCAAAATAGGCTTGCCTTTCTGCTTTGCTGATGGTATAAAACCTAAACTAAATCATTTTAAAAACGGAATGGCGAATATCAAAGAGGAGGATTTTTAATTTTATTAACCATTCCCTTGTTGCAACTTTTTTCTTTACCTTGTAGTATCGTTTGAGTATAGTGAGATGGTATGCTTTTATGGTATGCAGTTTTTCTAAACGCTATGAAGGCAAAAAAATTTTTAAAACTTTAATTTTAATCCTTGCAAGGAGGTAGTAATGAAACGACTCGCAGTGGCTTTAGCAGCCGTTGGTTTAACCGCATCCCTTGGCGCCTATGCCGCTATGCCAACGGGTGCTCAAGCAACTGAGGTGAATGTACCTCAAGATCAAGGCGGCTTCTACGTAGGCGCTTCTGCTCTTTATTGGCAGCCTACTGTTTCTGGTAATGATTTAGATTATGCAGTTAGCCAAAGTTTTGGACCCGGTAACAATACTAATCAGCAAATTAATAACATAGACCCAAATTACGATTGGGGTTTCAACGTATTTGCTGGTTACAACTTTGGTAATGGTAATGATGTCATGTTGGAATATTTACGCATCCATACCAATGATAGCACGACAACTAATGCGCCAGGAGGTGGTAACGTTATTCCTGCCCATTATTTCGCGAATAATTCATCCCTCTTTTTTCTAAATGATGTATCTGTAACTGCTAATCAAGATAACCTCGATAGTTACCAACGTGCCTATGGCAAAGCGGAAGTTAATTTGGATCAAGGTGATTTGACAGTAGGCCAATATTTGAATATTGGTTGTGCTGACCAATTACGTTTATTTGCTGGTTTACGTTATGCTAAATTAGAGCGTGAGTTAACTGCTAACTACTCTCAAAACCCAAATAATGCTGGCGATACAAATTTAGGCACAGGTGTTACCGCGACTTCTGTTTCTAGTGGTCTTATGACGGCCCTAGTGGATGATACAACAGTAACGTTTTTTAACACAGTAAACACCAGTCATGGTGCATTACAGGCATACGATGACAGTGATTTCAAAGGTATTGGTCCGCTGATTGGCTTAAGTAACAGTTATTATCTAGGCTATGGTATTGGTTTTATTGCTGGACTTGATACAGGACTATTGATAGGTGATGTGGATGACAGTTTAACATTGACTAACTATCAAGCGGGTGTGAGTAATTTTTCTACCATAGTCGCTCCTTCTTCTGCTGCAGGAGTCGTTTTTACGTCTAGTACGGGTAGTGGACAAAATATTACTGTCACTACGATCAACACGGATGACGCACGACGTGTAGTACCAGTGGTAGATGCTAAGTTAGGATTTGATTACACCTATCCATTCCAAAACTATGGCAGCTTGACATTGGAGGCTGGTTGGAATGTTAGCCACTACTGGAATGCTGTTGATGGTATAGATGGAGGAGCTTCTGATGCTAATCTTAATAGCATCAGTGCTACGCCAGCGCTTAATAATCTTGTTTTGGTTAATGGGATTACTCGCGCCACTCCTGGCCATCGTACCAACAGTGTTGGCTACCAAGGTCCTTATGTTACTTTAACCTATCGTGCCACACCTACTGCTTAGTAGTTGTTGTTGATTCAAACCAAGCTGTCACAGACGCTATGTCTGTGGCAGTTTTTTTTGACCAAGGTATAACGTGAAACTTTACCTCGCGCGACATGGTATCGCATTAGAAGCCAATGTTGATCCGCTGCGTCCACTCAGTGAAAAAGGAAAAATTGAAATCACCCGCCTCGCGGATTTTTTAAGCCCTTTTGGTGTATTAGTTTCACATGTTTATCACAGCACTAAACTTCGTGCCCAACAAACTGCGATTTTACTAGCGGCTGCAATAGCGCCAGGGCAAGAAATTGCTGTTTTAACCGGTCTTGAATCGGATTCTTCGGTTGAGCTTCTCTATCAACAAATCCTTGGCTGGGCGGATGATACCTTATTAGTAAGCCATCTTCCGTTTGTAGGAGAGTTACTAGTCAAGTTATTGGATATATCAAAACTTAGGCTTATTATGAACTGGCAACCAGGCACAATGGTGTGTTTGGAAAGAGTCACTTTTGAACAATGGTTAATTAGTTGGGTATTAACACCCAACGCCATTCCGGATGGGAAGTAATTGAGAAAATAGCAATCAGGATTATCTACTAAACTTTATAACCATTTCATTATTTCAAGAGAACCGGAACTGTAAAGTAATTTAATTGCTTTACCTGGAAATATTGTTTGAGTATAGTAAGGCGGTACGTTTTCGCAAGATGAATAAGAACTTTTAATTTTTTTGCAAGGAGGAAGTAATGAAACGACTAGCAGTGGCTTTAGCAGCCGTTGGTTTAACCGCATCCCTTGGCGCCCATGCCGCTATGCCAACAGGTGCTTCAGCGACTGAGGTGAATGTGCCTCAGGATTCTGGCGGATTCTTCGTGGGAGCTTCTGCTCTTTATTGGCAGCCAACTGTTTCTGGCAGTGATTTGGATTATGCAGTTACCCAAAGTTTTGGACCCGGTAACAATACTAATCAGCAAATTTATAATGTTGATCCAAATTACGATTGGGGTTTCAACGTATTTGCTGGCTATAACTTTGGTAATGGTAATGATGTCATGTTGGAATATTTACGCTTACATACCAATGATAGTTCGACAACTAATGCCCTAGCAGGTGGTAACGTTATTCCCTCCCATTATGTAGTTACTGATACATCTCTTTTTCTTCAAAATGCTTTGTCTGGCATTTCAAATCTAAATGACTTTGATAGTTATCAGAGCGCCTATGGCAAAGCGAAAGTTAATTTGGATCAAGGTGATTTGACAGTAGGCCAATATTTGAATATTGGTTGTGCCGATCAATTACGCTTATTTGCTGGCTTGCGTTATGCTAAATTGGAACGTAAGTTAACTGCTAACTACTCTCAAGACCCAAATAATGCTGGCGATACAAATTTAGGCTCGGGGGTTACTACGTCTGCTATTGGTCTTCCAACCATTATCAATGGTTTGCCCTTCACAGTACCAGTAAATGCTAGTCATGGTGCATTACAAGCATACGATGACAGCGATTTCAAAGGTATTGGTCCTATTATTGGGTTAAGCAACAGTTATTACCTAGGTTATGGTATTGGTTTTATTGCTGGACTCGATATGGGGCTACTGGTAGGTAATGTTGATGACAGTTTAACATTGACCAACTTTCAAGCGGCTATGACGACGACGACTACTACAAGTATTCCTCCCGTTGATGATAATGACCCTGTGGTTTTGACTGGCATTACACCTAATGGCATAGAAAATATTACTACCACTACGATCAACACGGATGATGCACGACGTGTAGTGCCAGTGGTAGATGCTAAGTTAGGATTGGACTATACCTATCCATTCCAAAATTACGGCAGCTTGACACTAGAAGCCGGTTGGAATGTTAGCCACTACTGGAATGCGGTAGATGGTATAGGTGGTGGAGCTTCTGATGCTAATCTTGCTTTTTTTCCTGCTACTAGTACTACTCCAGCTCTCTTTATCAATGGGGTTACTGCTCTTACTCCTACCCATCGTACCAACAGTGTTGGCTACCAAGGACCTTATGTTACTTTAACCTATCGTGCTACACCTACTGCTTAGTAGCTGTTGCTGATTCAAGTAACCCGGATGAAGCGCAAGCGGAATCCGGGTTTTTTGATGTTAATAAAAAATTTCCTACACCTCTATATTGTATTGCATGCCATAGCTTTGTTAGACAGTTACTCAATTACTTTACCTCAGAATATTGTTTGGGTATAGTAACGAAATGTGTTTTCAAAATAAGATGGATAAGAATTTTTAATATTTTTGCAAGGAGGTAGTAATGAAACAACTCGCAGTAGCTTTAGCAGCGATTGGTTTAACCACATCCATTGGCGTTTACGCCGCTCTACCAACAGGTGCTCAAGCAACTGAGGTAAATGCTCCACAAGAAGCAGATGACTATTTTTTTGGTGCATCTGGTCTTCTCTGGCAGCCAACTGTTTCCGGTAATGATTTGGATTATGCAGTTAGCCAAAGTGGGAGTAACACCAATCAACAAATTCATAATATAAAACTTGGTTATGATTGGGGCTTCGATTTCTTCGCCGGTTACAATTTTGGTAATGGCGCTAATGTAATATTTGAATATTTACGCCTACATACCAAAGAGGACTCGGCAAATACAGCGCCAGCAGGTGGTAACATTATTCCTGCCCATTATTTTGCTACAAATTCGTCCCTGCTTTTTCAAAATAGTCAGTCTAGCAATTCAAATCTAAATAATTTTGATACTTATCAGCGCGGCTATGGCAGAGTAAATCTTGATTTTGATCAAGCTGATTTAACCGTAGGCCAAAATCTTAATATCGGGTGTTCTGACCAATTACGCTTATTTACTGGCTTACGTTATTCTCAGATAGAACGTGAAATAAATACCAACTATTCTCAAAATCCAAATAGTGCGGGTAACACTAATCTAGGTTCCGGAGTTACCGTATCGGCGGTTAATAATGTCGCAGGTGTACCAATAGTCGCTAGTCATGGTGCGTTACAAGGGACAGAGGATGACAGTAATTTCAAAGGTATTGGCCCGCTTGTGGGCTTAAACAACACCTATTATCTAGGTTATGGTATTGGTTTTGTGAGTGAATTCGAAATGGGGTTATTGATAGGTGATGTTTATGATGATTTAACATTGACTAACTATCAAGCCGGTGTGACCACTATTACGAGTAGTACAACTGGGTTGGTAACTTCTTCTACGGCCAATGGTGCAGAAAATATTACTACCACTGTGGTCAATACTGATGATGCACGTCGCGTAGTGCCGGTAGTAGACGCTAAATTAGGGTTCGATTATACCTTTCCATTCCAAGACTATGGCAGCTTTACATTAGAAGCGGGTTGGAGTGTTAGCCACTACTGGCATGCAGTAGATGGTATAAATAGTGGGGCTTCGGATGCTAATCTCATTAATAGTACTGACGGTAGTACTTTGGTCAATGGAATTACTAACATTGTTCCTACCTTTCATACCAACAGTGTTGGCTACCAAGGACCTTATGTTACTTTAACTTATCATGGTATATCTTTTATTTAATAGCGGGTAGCCTGGGTTCCGCCGTCCTGAATTTAGGCTACTTGTTCCTAGTTGGTACCCATAATTTAACCTATGATTGCTAAACCCTTTCAACCTCTGGTTCTAAAATCCTCTAAACGATTAGCTATTTGGTTGATTCTAGTGCACACGGGTGCTGCCATTTGCGTGGCATATTTGCCTTGCACTTTAATAGTAACGTTTTTGTTAGAGATTATTTGTTTTAGCAGTTTGCTGGTTTTATGGCGACGCCACATAGCATTTACAGGTCGGCAGGAAATTTGCAAAATAACGCGTTTATCGAATGGTGATTGGGGATTGGTGGATAGGCAAGATCAATTGCATCGTTGTCGCTTGTTGGCACACAGCGTGGTGGTACGTTCTTTGATGTTATTGCATTTTGCTACTTTGTCATCACGGCGTCGTATTTCGCTGGTTTTGCCGTATGATGCTTTAAATCGAGAAGATTTTCGCCGTTTACAAGTACATATTCTTACCCAGTAGCCTTGATGAAGTCGTGTAGCCCAGATGAAGCGGGAGCGGAATCTGGGTTTTTTCAGCGTTACGCCTTCTAAACTTCCTGTTGGGCTAAATTCGCTTACCCACCCACTTCGTTATATAATTTTGTAAGATTATTATATGAATTTTACCCAGTGGAACAATTTGTAACCCATGAGTCGTGCATTATTCAAATCAACCTCCGCCGTTTCCAGTATGACCTTGCTGTCACGCATCATGGGCTTTGTACGCGATATGGTGCTAGCAAGCGTCTTCGGTGCTGTAGCAGGGTTCGATGCTTTTTTAGTCGCTTTTAAAATACCCAACTTCATGCGCCGCTTGTTTGCTGAAGGGGCATTTTCCCAGGCATTTGTGCCAGTTTTATCAGAATATCGACAGACACGTTCTGAAACCGAAGTGCAAGATTTTGTTAACCATGTGGCCAGTGCATTAGCAGTTGCACTGCTTATCATCGTGGTATTTGCCGAGATTCTAACGCCTTTATTAGTCATGCTATTTGCTCCCGGTTTTATTAATGAGCCAGAACGTTTTGGACTGGCACGGCAAATGCTGCAAATTACTTTCCCCTATATATTATTGATTTCACTGGCTGCTTTTGCCGGCGCAGTGGCAAATACCTATGGTTCTTTTGCCGTGCCTGCATTTACACCAACCTTATTTAATATCGCATTAATTATTGCAGCAGTCGTAGGTTCTCATTATTTTGCTCATCCCATCATCGTTTTGGCCTGGGGCGTAATGGCGGGTGGAATAGTGCAATTAGCATTCCAATGGCCGATGCTAAGAAAATGGCAATTATTACCCCGTTTTCGCTTAAATTGGGAAGACCCTGGCGTGCGCCGGGTAATGAAACTCATGGTACCGGCGTTGTTTGGAGTTTCAGTGGCACAACTGAGTTTATTGGTTGATACCATTTTTGCTTCATTTTTACGGGTTGGTAGCATTTCTTGGCTTTATTATTCCGATCGTATTATTTATTTCCCGCTAGGCATGTTTGGCGTGGCGATTGCTACGGTGATTTTGCCACATTTATCACGTAAACATGCTAGTCACTCAAGTGGTGAATTTTCTGAAGTATTAGATTGGGGACTACGTTTAGTGGTGGTGATTGGCTTGCCGGCAGCGGTAGGGATTTTAGTTTTAGCTGGACCGTTAATGGCAACGTTATTTGGCTATGGCAAATTCAATGCCTTTGATGTGGTAATGGGCAGCCGTAGTTTGATGGCCTACGCCATTGGTTTACCCGCCTTCATGTTAATAAAAGTGCTCGCATCAGGATTCTATTCACGCCAAGATATTCGCACCCCGGTACGAATTGCTGTCATTGCGATGACTACTTGCATGGTGTTAAATGGCGTGCTGATTTTTCCATTAGCGCATGCTGGTTTGGCGTTGGCAACCTCATTAGGAGCTATCGTGAATGCGGGGTTACTTGGTTG
This sequence comes from Gammaproteobacteria bacterium, assembly GCA_049678805.1. GTDB lineage: Bacteria > Pseudomonadota > Gammaproteobacteria > JBAUEV01. The sequence goes on along the minus strand of JBAUEV010000224.1, from coordinate 8,610 downwards.
GATTCTGTTACGCCGCGAGATTTATCAGCCACGATATGATTGGCGTAAATACGTTGCTCGGGTATTGTTAGCGAATGCGGTGTTAGCGGTGCTGTTATTGATATTAGCGCCAGGGCTTCATACCTGGTTAGGGTGGCGCTGGTATCAACGGGGCAGTTGCTTAGCATTGTTAATGGGCATAGCCATCGTTGGTTACTTTGGTTGTTTATGGTTAAGCGGTATGCGTTGGCATCATTTTAAAGTACAAGCGGCTGACTAATGGAATTAATTCGTGGATGGCATAATTTACGGGCAGAGCGGCAAGCTTGTGCAGTAACCATTGGCAATTTTGATGGTGTCCATATTGGCCACCAGCAATTATTAAAAAATTTGCAACAGCAAGCTCGAGTTTTGCATTTGCCTACCACTGTTATCACCTTTGAACCTCAACCCAACGAATATTTTGCGCATGAGCGGATTCCACCGCGACTCATGCGTTTGCGTGAAAAGCTCCAAGTATTCGCTGAATGTGGAATTGATCGGGTATTATGCTTACGGTTTAATCAATCGCTTTCGGCTATGAATGCTGAAGATTTTGTAAGACAAATATTATTTCAAGGATTAGCCACGCGTTATGTTCTAGTCGGAGATGATTTTCATTTTGGTCATTGCCGGGCAGGTGATTTTGCATTATTAAAACAACTTGGCACGCAATTAGGTTTTCAAGTAGAGCAAATGCATCCCATAACATTGGCAGGTGAGCGGGTGAGCAGCTCACACATTCGGCGATTGTTAATGAACGGTGATTTACAGCAGGCCGAACAACTTTTAGGCCGACCCTATAGTTTATCGGGGAGAGTGGCCTATGGCGACAAAAGAGGTCGCATTATGGGTTTTCCTACAGCCAACATTTACCTGCATCGCAAAGCGGTACCAATAAATGGGGTGTATGTAGTTAAAATGTATGGTATTCGTTCCCAACCGTTGCAGGGTGTAGCCAATGTCGGAACGCGCCCCACTTTTGATGGAACACGTAGTTTGTTAGAAGTTCACTTATTTGATTTTGACGAAATAATTTATGGCCGTCATGTGCAAGTAGAATTTATTCATAAATTACGTGATGAACAACGTTATCCTTCTTTTGAATTATTGAAGCAACAAATTTTTCGCGATGCTGAACAGGCACGGAAGTTTTTTCTCACCCCATACCGCTGACGTGCCGCGGCTTGTCCGCGGCATCCAGAAAAAATCTTAGCTGATACTGGATACCGCGCATAAAGCGCGGTACGTAGGCCGAGGGGGAGTGAGCCCTCGACTAGAGGCAGTAGCTAAATGTATATACAGAGATCATTATGTTTAAAATTGCCACCTGGAATGTAAACTCCCTCAAAATGCGACTCCCGCAACTATTACCTTGGTTAACCAGAACAAAACCCGATATTGTTGCCCTGCAGGAGACCAAAGTTACTGATGAAAATTTTCCCCATCAAGCGATTATCGAAGCGGGTTATCAAGTGGTATTTGCTGGTCAAAAAACTTTTAATGGTGTGGCGATTCTTAGTCGCGCACCCGCTCAGGAAGTAACCACTGAAATACCTGATTGGCAAGATACACAACGACGCCTGATTGCAGCTACGATTGCTGGAGTGCGGGTGATAAACCTATACGTACCCAACGGTGAAAATGTGGAATCGGAAAAATACCGCTACAAATTACAATGGCTAGCAAAGGTTCATGATTTTCTGCAGCAACAGTTAGCGCAATATACCAATTTAGTCGTTTTAGGCGATTTTAATATTGCACCGGAAGATCGCGATGTTCATGATCCTGAACGCTGGCGCGGTCATGTATTATGCAGTGAACCAGAACGGCAAGCATTTCGCGAATTATTAGCGATTGGTTTACAAGATACTTTCCGTTTATTTCCTGAGCATCCAGTGCCCTATACATGGTGGGATTATCGTGGTGGAGCATTATGGCGTAATGAAGGATTACGTATCGATCATATTTTGGCAAGTGCCGCATTAGCGGAACATTGCACACAATGTGAAGTAGATAAAAGTTTGCGTAAACAAAAGCCGCCATCCGATCATGCAGCCATAGTAGCCACTTTCTCACCTACAACTACGCATGAAATTTTATCGGTTGACTGAAGTGCCCATTACAACCGCATGGGTAAAATAACAAATTGTTTGCCTAATGAATGCAAGCGACGTTGCAAAACAAGCGGCGTTTCATTGTGCAACAAACGCGTAATCCAATTATCATTTTCAAAAATTAATTTGCTGCCAAAGAAAATACAATTGGGATAACGTTCATTCACTTGTTTTGCCATTTGCACCAACTTAGAAACAGTATCAGTGCCATAACGGGCGTAACTTTCTGCAGCAAAACCTTGTTGATGGCAATAACTGACAAAATAATCCAGCGTGCTTTGAATCTCGTGTTGCATTGCTTCCAATGTTTCTTTGCCGCGAAAACTTTCAATATCAACCTGTCCTACGCTCAAGAAAATGAAATTTTTAAAATGCCCAGGAAACATGCGTAATACCCACAATAACGTGTGCATATTGACACTACGATCTTTACCAACAAAAAATATCGCTGTTGGCTCGTTAGGTTTAAGTATCGGTGGGGTCGCAGTTTCTGGGCCTAATTGCGGAAGAAGATAACTATCAATTTCCTTTAATTTAACATTTACAAGGTTGTAATGTCGCTTAATTAATAGACAAAGACCAATCAAAGTACCTGTAATCAGTATAGTAATCCAACCACCCTCGGTAAATTTTGCAAACAAGGTAATCAACAAAATTGCGCTGGTAATGAGAAAACCAAAAACCGAAAACACCAAACGTGCAGGCCATTGAGGTGATGCTGTACCACGGTCTCCCCCCCAGTAAATACACATTCCCAACAAAGATAATGAAAAAGTGATAAATACATTAATACTATAAAGCACGACCAACATTGCGACACTGCCGTGAGAAAACCAAAGAATGGCAAGTGCGCCAAGACCAAAAAGAATTACTCCATTCTGAGTAATTAACCGGCTCGACAAATGTCGAAACCGATTCGGCATCCAACCATCTACTGCCATATTGGCTAACACAATAGGTCCAGCAAGAAAACCAGTATTGGCTGCGACAATTAATAAACCAGCTTCTAGCAGCAATGTTATGACAAGCCCGATATGTCCAAACAGTGAATTCCCTAGAATGTCGCCAAAAACGACGGCATTTAAGGTAAGTCCTTCAGTGGGTTGCGCCTGCCATAGCAAATAGAGTAATAAAATTCCCCCCGCAGTGAAACTAAGTGAAACCGCCATATAAAACATAGTCCACTGGCCAGTACGCACCCGAGGCTCGGCGAGCCGGTTGACGTTATTTGATACGGCTTCCAAACCTGTATAAGTACCACCCCCTAAAGTGTAAGAATGTAAAGCTAAAGCGATAACAGCTCCCCATCCCATCATTTGGGCCATGTTATGAGTTTCATGCAAGGTATCAGGAACCACATGCAACAGGCCATGTTTATGTATCAGGATGCCGTAAGTAATTAAGCCGAAGTGGACAACAACAAAGCCTAAAAAGATAGGTAACAACACTTTAACTGACTCTTTCATTCCTCTTAGGTTTAACAATATCAGCAGTAGTACTACCGCCATTTCTGTAGGAAGTTTAAGGGACAGAAGAGTATTAGGCAGAAAGCTAAAAAGAGCATCCATTCCACTGGCGGTAGAAACAGCGATGGTGAGCACGTAATCAATCAGCAATGCAGCGCCGGAGAGTAAACCAGAGTAGGGACCTATTAACTGAGTCGCAACTTTATAACCGCCGCCACCGCTTGGAAAAAGCTCGATAACTTGGTTATAACCCATGGAAATGACGAAGACCGTGATGGCGGTTGCTAATGCGACATACAATGCCAAATGGGTGTGGGGGCCTAAAGCGAGAAAGGCTTGCTCAGGACCATAACAAGAGGATGATAAGCCGTCTGCACCCAATCCTATCCATGCCAGAAAAGCCACTAGTGCAATGTGGCGAAAGATTTCTGGGTTGAAAGGGTTGAGCGGCGTTCCTAACAGCCAGATGCGTAATTTCACAAGTCTTTTAATCATTGGAATATGATTGCGTATCTTTTGGGTGAATGCAAATATATCCCTATTATGGTCAGAGCTGTCTCCTGCCGTAAAGCCGTTCACCCTGAGGAGCGGCACAACGTGCCGCGTCTCGAAGGGCCTGATACTTACCGTAAAGCCGTTCGCCCTGAGGAGCGGTACAACGTGCCGCATCTCGAAGGGCCTGATACTTACCGTAAAGCCGTTCGCCCTGAGGAGCGGCACAACGTGCCGCATCTCGAAGGGCCTGATACTTACCGTAAAGCCGTTCGCCCTGAGGAGCGGCACAACGTGCCGCATCTCGAAGGGCCTGATACCTAGTCGCACTCAACGACAGAGGGGATGGGTAAGCAGGAGACAACTCTAGTATCCAATCAAACAATCATTGTGTATTTTAGTAGGTTTTGGCATGCTAAGCGCCGTATGAAGCATATTCGCAATTTCTCCATCATCGCCCACATTGACCATGGCAAATCAACCTTGGCGGATCGTTTCATTCAACTGTGTGGAGGGTTAAGCGACCGTGAAATGACGGCACAAGTACTGGATTCAATGGATTTAGAACGTGAGCGTGGAATCACCATCAAAGCTCAAAGCGTTACCTTACAACACCTTGCGCAAGATGGCATCGAATATGAACTCAATTTTATTGATACCCCCGGCCATGTTGATTTCTCCTATGAAGTCTCCCGTTCCTTAGCAGCTTGTGAAGGTGCATTATTATTAGTAGATGCAGCTCAAGGCGTAGAAGCACAAACCGTGGCAGTTTGTTATACCGCCCTTGAGCAAGGACTAGAAGTCGTACCGGTGCTGAATAAGATTGATTTACCCCAAGCTGACCCAGAGCGCGTTATCAAAGAAATTGAGGAAATTATCGGCATTGATGCGCATGATGCCGTGCAGGTCAGTGGTAAAACAGGTTATGGCGTGGCCGAATTATTGGAGCGATTAATTACTGTAATTCCGCCACCGCAAGGTGATCCTGAAGCACCTTTGCAAGCATTAATCATTGATTCCTGGTTTGATAATTATTTGGGGGTCGTATCATTGGTACGGGTTAAAAATGGTGTGCTGCGCGCGGGCGATAAAATTTTAGTGATGTCCACTGGCAAAGCCCATTTAGCCGATCAAATGGGCGTGTTTACTCCTAAACGGCAACCGCGAACAGCTTTGGAAACGGGCGAAGTAGGGTATGTTATCGCGGGCATTAAAGATATTAATGGTGCGCCGGTTGGCGATACTTTAACACTAGCAAACCGTCCTGCCGAGCTGCCATTACCTGGCTTCAAAAAAGTTAAACCACAAGTTTTTGCCGGATTGTTCCCCATTGATTCAGATGATTATGAAGCATTCCGTGAAGCACTGGCCAAATTACGCCTCAATGACGCGTCTTTATTTTATGAACCCGAAACCTCTGAAGCGTTAGGTTTTGGCTTTCGCTGTGGATTTTTAGGCATGTTGCACATGGAAATTGTGCAAGAACGTTTGGAACGAGAGTATCAACTGCAACTGATTACCACTGCGCCTACCGTCATCTATGAAGTATTACTTACCAATGGCGAAATCAAAGTGGTTGATAATCCTGCCAAGTTACCTTCTCTTGATCGAACGGCTGAAATTCGCGAACCCATAGCCCAGGCAAATATTTTAGTACCGCAAGAATACATTGGTAATGTGATTACTTTATGTGTTGAACGCCGTGGTGTGCAAAAAAAAATGTTATACGTGGGTAATCAAATATCGTTGGTATATGAATTGCCAATGAACGAAATTGTGCTGGATTTTTTTGATCGGCTTAAATCCATCAGCCGTGGCTATGCCTCACTCGATTATGCTTTTCATCATTTTGAAGCCGCCAATTTAGTGCGCTTAGATATTTTAATTAATGGGGATAAAGTAGATGCGCTTGCCAGCATTGTCCATCGCGATAAAGCTTATACACGAGGCCGAGAATTGACTGAACGTCTAAAAGAGATTATTCCGCGCCAAATGTTTGAAGTGGCGATTCAAGCGGCGATTGGTTCACAAATTATTGCCCGCCAAAGTGTTAAAGCGTTACGAAAAAATGTAACTGCAAAATGTTATGGCGGCGATATTACACGCAAGCGGAAATTATTAGAAAAACAAAAAGCAGGAAAAAAACGTATGAAAAAAGTTGGAAAAATTGAACTGCCACAAGAAGCGTTTTTATCAATATTAAAAATAGATAAGAAAGGGTAAGAACATTATGATTATAACCTCAACCTATTTAACCGTTTTATGCATGGCTTTAGTATTTACCGGGATTGCTTGGTTACTCGACACGGAATTTTTTGAACGACATTTTTCCGTGAGATTTATTCGATTTTGGCGCATTGTGTCCTTAACGCTACTCTTGATTTTAATTGTCTATCTCTGCTACGAGAATTTTTCAGCTACGCTTACCTTATTAGTATTTGGCACCGGCATCATTGCATTATATGACTTATTATTTTTAGCACGACGTCGCCGTGCAAAAAATCGCCCTCGTCCCACCATAGTTGAAAATGCCTATTCTTTTTTTGGCGTATTATTAATTGTCTGGGTCATTCGTTCTTTCATTGTCCAACCTTATCGCATGCCCACGGGTTCCTTGGTACCTACCGTAATGCCAGGCGATTTAATTCTGGTCAATCAGTTTACTTATGGCTTACGTTTCCCGATTATGAATCTGAAAATAGCTAATATCCACGAACCTAAAGTGGGCGATATTGTATTATTTTATTTCCCGCCGCATCCTGAAATTTTATTTGTTAAGCGGGTCATTGGCACACCGGGGGATCATGTGGTTTATAAAAATAAAGTGCTGTATATCAACAATAAAGAAGCGACCCAAACAATTCAGAACAACACTTATGACGTTGAGCCTGGTGAAGTGCCAGTGGCAGCTGTGAAAAAAATGGAAGACTTAAATGGCGTAAAACATGCTATTTTAGTTCGCAGCGATGCGGGAATTGAAGGACAAAACATTGATATAACAGTACCGCCGGGGATGTATTACATGATGGGTGACAATCGTGATAATAGCGATGATAGTCGGATGTGGGGATTTGTCCCAGAAAGAAATATTGTTGGCAAAGCATTTATTGTGTTATTGGGTTGGGATCCTATTCTGCACCGCATCCAATGGGATCGGATCGGCAAGTGGATTCATTAGGCAGTTTGCGCAATGACACGTTCTTCTAGAGAAAAATTAACTCTCTTCATGCAACAATTAGGATATGTGTTCCGTGATCTCACGTTGTTGGAAGCCGCATTAAGCCATCGCAGTACGGGCAATCGCAATAATGAACGCTTAGAATTTCTAGGAGATGGTATTTTAAATTTTACCATGGCTGCTGAGTTGTTTCAGCGTTATCCTGAAGCAACGGAAGGCGAATTAACCCGGTTACGTGCTAATTTTGTGAAAGGAGAAACCTTGGCAGCATTGGCGAGCGAGTTAAATTTCAGTGATTATTTGCGATTAGGTTCGGGTGAGTTAAGAAGTGGCGGTGTTCGCCGTAAATCCATTTTAGCGGACGCTTTTGAAGCCGTGGTGGGTGCGATTTATTTAGATGCCGATTTAGCCACTTGCCAACAATTAATTTCGCGGTGGTTTGCTCCCCGTTTAGCAGCACTGGCAACTATTCCTAAAGATGCTAAAACCCACTTACAAGAATATCTGCAATCTAAAAAACTACCGTTGCCAGAGTATAAAATTGTTAATTTGAAAGGTGAGGTACATGCGCAAATTTTCTATGTGGAATGCCGAGTACCTAGTTTATCTCAAGTAACAAAAGGCACAGGCAGTAGCCGGCGTTTAGCAGAGCAACAAGCAGCGCAGAAAATGTTAACTTTAGTTCAGCAATTAGTTTAAGGAAACAAGGGGACTGGGCTATTACTTTGAACCTTGGAAACCGAATATGACACATTGTGGATTTGTAGGTATCGTTGGTCGTCCTAATGTTGGTAAATCAACCCTACTGAATAAAATTTTAGCACAGAAAATCAGCATCACGTCGCGTAAACCACAGACGACACGGCACCGTATCTTAGGTATCCAAACGGCAGAGGACTATCAAACAATTTATGTGGATACACCTGGCTTACATCAACGTGCCAGTCGGGTATTAAATCGCTACATGAATCGTACGGCAGCTTCAGTCATCCATGACGTAGATGTATTAATCTGGATGCTCACTGCTTTGGAATGGCGTAAAGATGATGAATGGATATTGAAACAATTGCAGCATGTTAAATGCCCGGTGATTGCTGTGATTAACAAAGTGGATACCGTGCCTGATAAAGATTTGTTACTTCCATATATTAAAACCTTGCAGACCAAACGAGAATTCGCGGCAATTGTGCCCATTTCGGCAAAAAAAGGCACTCATGTAGCTGATTTGGAACAAGAGGTTGCACAGCGATTGCCACAAGGTCCATTCTTATTTCCTGCCACGCAAATAACGGATCGCAGTGAACGTTTTTTAGCAGGCGAAATTATTCGTGAAGAATTA
>JBAUEV010000223.1:0-2891 GCA_049678805.1 Gammaproteobacteria bacterium | reverse complement strand
ATTTATCTGTGGATCTGAATGAAACCAAATGAAGAATGCCGTAATTGTAAATATTAGCTCTCCTGATAATGAGGAAAATATTGATCGAATAGGAAACGAGCGATAGCTAAATTTGGTTTTTAAGAATTGCATTATAATTGTGTTAGTCGAAAAGCCTAGCACTGAACCTATTACAACACCTAAACCTGCAATATTCATTTTTCCAAGTGCATAATAGAAATGAGCATAGTATGCTTGATCGTACACATTTTTCACAGTTGCAGAGTAAGAAATTAATGAATCAAAAATGAATTCAATACAAATCGCCATAATGAAAATAATTAACGTTGCTTTTCTTCCATAGACCTCAGTTAATGTATCTCCAATAGCATAACTCATTGGGTATAGTAATGCAGGAAGAGTGAATATAATGCCTAAAAAACCTGCGGTTTTAAATGTCAAAACATCTGAAACAATTAATATTGCTTCTAGTAGCAGACATAAAAATGCAAGAATAATAATTTCATTCGGGTTATTTCGTCTGTATAATTCCACAATAAGATTCCTCCTTGGAAATATCTTATATTAATTTTTTTTGTAAAAGATTATTTATTGATTCTACTGCAACCCCCAAGATCACATATTTTTTTTCTAACAAGGTTATATTTAAGTCGGAGTTAAAAGGTTTTAAATATACTTTATCCATATCGAATAAAATCTGCCTGAAAATAGGCAATTTTTTTCCCAAAATGTGTATGATAACTAAGTTTCTGTCTATAGGCTGTAAGGAAGGATCAACAATAATAAGAGTCCCTTCTGGGAAAATTAGCCCCATCGTTATATCTAATAACTTTAAAGCATATCCATCAACGCTGATACTCACATTTACCACATGAGTATCAATAGGCTTAATGTTATCCTTGTTCTTTGGCCATTCAATCACATCTTCCCAATTGAGCACTGGTACTCTAACGATAGGTTTTTCTAAATTTGAGCTTGTAGTGGATAAAAAACCCTCTGGCAAAGGAGCTTCCCCGATTAACTCGCTAAGAGAAAGAGAAAAATAATTGGCAATAGGTAACAAAGTAGTTAGTTTCGGATTATCATTTCGCCCGCAAAGCAGGCGATTAATCACAGGCTGGCTAATACCAGTACGTCGTGCAAGTTCAGACTCTGTAATCTCTCGTTTTTCCATTAATTTATCAAGAAGTAGCGCAAGTTTGTTCATATTTTTAATTAATTTTCAATAAGCTGCCTAACTTTTATCAATGGTTAAATATCGAATTCGATTTATTCACAAAAGGATATAATTGAGTTGACTAATTATTCTTTAAAGAATAATATCGGCTTCAAAATTATTTTTTCATCCTTTAAGGATGAAATAGCCCCGACTTTATTCGAAGGAGAGTATATCTCAAAATGGTCTTTCATTAAACAATTCTTAAATGAAAAATCTCATTCATTAAAACTTGTGTTTAATTATTTTAAACTAAATTTATATCAAAACAGGAGTTAAAATTATGGCTAGAAATAAAAATACCTTGCACAAAACAAAAGCTTCACTGCAGAAACCCGTTCAAAATAACCAGCCCATACCAAGCAATGACCCTAAACCCTTTCTCAGTGAACGTGAAATTCTATTATTTCAAATGCTTTTCCAAGGGTATACCATACCTCAAATGGCTCAGACGGTTAATTTTTCCTCGGGGACAGTGGGATTTTATCTAATAAATACACATGGTAAATTAGGTAATCATATAAAAAATTTGCTTGCAATCGATCAAATTTTTTTTGCTTGATTTCATTCCACGCATAGTGCTGTTCATACGACATCGGCATAACGTGGTACACCTTAATGGAAGCTTATTTTAGCAAAAATGGATGATTTATTTTATAAAGGGTTGAACTTATCGACGTAGCTGATAGTCTTCTTCTGGATATAACCAAACGAGTAGTACTGCACCACAAATAATCAGAATAATACTACTTAAAGAAAGCAGGCTCGGTTTAATTTGCCACAACCACCAATCCAGAAATAGTGCGAAAATGACACTTGCATATAAAAGCGGTGTAGTTAAACGAACTGGCGCATAACGCGTGGATTCTGTAAAACACCATTGGTAAAGATAAGCAAATACACCCACTCCAATTAACAACCATAAAACTTTTAAATCAAAATGCTGCCAAATGGTTTTCCCTCCCGGTAAAATTAATAAAAATGCAATGAATGTTCCTATCGCGAAATAATAAAACATATTGCGTAAGGGTGGCTCCGAATAAGAAAGATAGCGGCTGCCTACATAAACAATAGCAGCGCATAAACCTGAAAATAATCCTATCAGCGCTGCCGGTTGGAATATTTCTCTTCCTGGATGAAGCATCAACAGCACTCCTAAAAATCCCAAGCTCATTCCCCACCAAAGGCGATGAATTATTTTGATATTTCCCCAAAAGAAAGCAATGATGGGAATAAATAGGGGTGCAGTACTAAATAATACCGTAGCATCGGCTAATGAAAGTGTTCTAGCTGCATAAAAATAACAAAATACACTGGTCAAACCCAAAATATCACGTATGAGATGCAGATAGGGACGATCAGTCTTTAGAAACTGACTTACTTTCTGATGCACAGGATTGAAATAAACAAACGGCAAAATAATAATTAAAGTAGTTAAATAACGCGCAAATAAAATAATAACAATGGGCGTAGTTTGACTTGCCATTTTAGCGAACAAAATCATTATGGTATTGAATAACGCCGCAAGCAATACCAAAGGAATCGCTTTTTTAATTTGGGTAGGCGGTCGCTGACTATCCATATCAACCTCTTTCACTCTTTGTTGGAGAAACCTATACCATCCCACAAAGCCGTTCACCCTTCGAGACGCGGCACTTCATGCCGCTCCTCAGGG
>JBAUEV010000222.1:0-1521 GCA_049678805.1 Gammaproteobacteria bacterium | reverse complement strand
CCATCCGAAAGTAAAATCATATGAGTAATGCTTTCTGAAATGATGCTGTGATCTTGTACTAGCTCGTGCTTTTTCGTTGAAATGTTATACAATTTTACGGTTCTATCAGAAGCAATATAAAGTTGTTCTTTCCCTAGATATAATATACAAGTGTTATCCGGATCCAATTGAGGTAAAGGGGAACGCTGCTCTGTTGTGTAAACATCTAATTCTATTTTATCTAAATGCCAAATATACAAAAAATTATCTGAACCAATTGCTTGTAATTGGTTTTCTTGCAATATGAGTTTGCTAAAAGCAGAACTTTTGGCAATCGTAGCACCAAAACCGTCTCCGATTTTCAAAGTAGCAATAATTCTATTTGTTATAAAATTGTAAAGTTTAATTTCACCCATAGTTCCATAAATAACAGTACTTGAATTCCATAGAATTATTTCTTGACCCCGATAATGCTCATCATTATAGACATTGGTACATATTCCAGTGGTTTTATCCCAAAAAGATATTACCCCCTTTCGAGCTCCACTGATTAAAATTTCATTATTTAACCACTTTAGGGTCGTTATTTCACTTTCATACGCTTCGATGGTTTGCGTACAATGCTGATTATAAATATTCCAAAGCTTAATTGTTGTATTTGTTTTATCGTAAGAAGTACTTGCTAATAATATGCCGTCTGGAGAGGCAGCTAATATACAGATAGGCTGATCGTGAGCTTGAAATTCTGCTCGGCACTTCAAAGTATTTGCATCGAATAATAAAATTTCGCCGTTATCTGTTCCACAAGCTAACTGCCTATCATTGATTACCTCAATACTCAGCAGTTTTTGTTGTAACTGCTGTTTAACTTGGTTGACAGGTTTTACACTGTAATTATTATCTACAATTCGCTGCAAAGAGCTATCATGTTGAATGAGATTAATATAACCTTGTAGAGTGATTTGGGTACAACCACGAAGATCAATTTGCGTCAGATATGGATGTGATTCTATAATTTTTGTCAACACTTCATCGCTAATTGGCAATCCTTGCAGATTGAGAGAGCTGTCGGTAATTAAAGAAGGAATTTTTTTTAAAATCCAATCATAATTCTGCTGACGCGCTTGAGCCAGTGAAACCAATTTACTTACTGGGTGGTCTTTCCTCAATGGTTTTTTCCCACCCCATCTTGAATTTAAAATTGCAAAGCGCCGCTGTGAGGAATGAATATCGCTGAATCTGTCAAATACCCCTTCTTTTCCTTTATAGAAAGTGGCTTTATCAGGCTGAATTTCTCTAAGGAAATTTACTCCTATAATAGGCTCATGCTTCTGCCTGAATTGTTCAATTTTTTCTTTGATAATATTTAAACGTTCCAGTAACTTCGCTTTAAGACTGTCCACCACGGGCCATGCTAATAAATTAGTTTGGGAGTCGGGAAAATAGCAATTAACTGCTCCTTCGCCTAATAATTGGCAATAGTGTTCTTTTAACTTTACTAATTCATTTGACCAAGAATCTAATAATTGTTTGAAATTAAGG
>JBAUEV010000221.1:0-2102 GCA_049678805.1 Gammaproteobacteria bacterium | reverse complement strand
TGGTTAATAAATTATATTTTCTTCAAATTTTGTGAACATGAGAAAATCTGTGCCATTCGTCCTGAGGGGCGATGCAACGTATTCCGTCTCGAAGGGTAACAATACTTTAAGGCAATTGCTTAAGTTTATTCAAATCGAGGTGCTTTCATACAGGTATTACAGATAAATATTCTTTTTTCGCGTAATCTAAAATTTTTTGGTCGTGCGTCAATAAGGTGAGCCGGTGCATGCGCGCAGTAGCTACAATAAGACGATCAGCTGGATCCCCATGAAAACCATCTGGAAGCTGTGAACTTTCCACTGCTATTTCCGGAGTCAGCGGTTTTAATTCAATGCCAGGCAACGCCAGCGCTTCTTGTACCCAGGCCAAAAGGGGTTTTTCTAATTTAATCCGCCCTTTCTTAACCAGCATGGCAACTTCCCATACTGAAATAGCAGCAATGCACACCATACTCTGTCGTGCCGCTTCGTTAATTGTTTTTTGCTGCCTATAATTCAACCCTGGGCTTCCTTCCATCAGCCAAATCCATACATGTGTATCTAATAACAAGCCTTTCATGATTCCGCATCCCATTTTTCCTCAATAGGAGCGATAATATCACCTTTAATTTTTATGGTTCCTTTCAAAGCACCATATAAGTTGACTACTTGTTCTTCGATAGGTACTAATTTGGCAATAGGAGTACCATGCTTTGTGATTATGAAGGTCAGATGTTTTTCTCGTACATCGTCCATTAGTTGTAGACAATGGGTTTTGAATTGCCCAGCACCAATAGTTTTTTCCATAAGATTCGCCCAGTTATTACTATAGTCGTTTATCCATAGTCATTATGGTCCATAACCTGAAGATAATCAACCCATCTTTAAACTTTCAAAGGGCAAATCACAAATGATATTGAAAGTTGCCTTATTGCTCGTATTTCAGGTTATGGGATCGGTAAATTTACTAAACTGGGTGTAAAAATGTTTTTGTTGTATTTGCATGTTTCTTAATTTCATTAAATAGATCCCAGGGGCGTGGCGTTAAAGTATCATCCATGCCACGTAACTGGGTTGAGTCATATTTTGAGATGTAATTAAAAGTCATTCGTCTTCTTCTTTTTGTTCATCTCTCAGCTTTGCTTCCATCATGGCTTTTTTCATAGCGGGTGTGGGAAGTGTCGCTGTATCGCTCGAAAGATCAATCATTGGTTTATCTCAATAATGTTATGTTGATGAAATCTGACCCTAGAGTTTTTAGGGGCTTTATTAACTAAATAGAACAACGGGAAGACGATTGTTCATCCCTATTTATGTCATCTGTTAAGGATTTGATTAATTCTGAAAAAACTTCTTTTAGAAAATTAAAACTAGCAGCATATATTCCTGGTGCTTGCGATTCTCTTGGGCCAGCTATATTAAGAGCGGTAATATTATTTTTCTTAATCCAGTCTAATATAACTCTCTTGTCCTGTTTACTTGATAAATCAATGATTAAATAAGGCTTATTTGTTTCTTGTACTTCTTGTATTGTTAGTAAAGTTCCATCAGTTACTTTTATAGGGGTAGTTAGAACAATGATGAGCGTTCCATCTGAATCTTTAATGTTAAGTTTAGTTCTGACGCAGAAATCACTGGAACTGGTTTCTTTTAATTGATATTTTCCAGGTATAGTTGTCCCTAATTCTGCAAGTCTTCCTTTAGGACACCAACCACCCTGTGGAATTTTTAGTTCAATGGCGGCATCTAAAGCTGCACGATCAACCCCTGTTTGCCCGCCAGATATAATCTTCATAATTGCCGCTCCTGTTTTGTATTTATATATTTAATATGCCATGAGAAATTTTAGCTTCAAAATCCCTAGTCTTGAATATCAAAAATATCTTTTAAGCGTTTAGCGTTCAATACACTCAACTCTGGTAATATAATTCACAGCACGCGACTCCTCAAGTTCATGAATGTTTTCATTATAGATAGTGAATTTCTAAGTCTTCTAATCTATTTAAATAAATGGATAAATAATCAAACATCATTTTTTGTAGATCCTTCGCTACGCTCAGGATGACAGTTTTCATAAGAGCAGCAGTGTCATCCTGAGCGCAGCGAAGGATCTACAGTTTGAT
>JBAUEV010000220.1:0-12817 GCA_049678805.1 Gammaproteobacteria bacterium | reverse complement strand
GATCAAGGTCAAATCGGGGTAGACCTGGTGAAAAAGCAACTCGCTTTAGGTCAACATTATACCATCATATTTGTAGATATTCGCATGCCGCCAGGTTGGGATGGAATAAAAACAATTACTAAAATATGGGAGATTGATCCAGAAGCACAAATTGTTATTTGCACTGCTTATTCAGATTATTCTTGGGAAGAAATATTAAATAAATTTGGCCCAACAGATCAACTTCTTATTTTAAAAAAACCATTTGACAATATTGAAGTTCGTCAATTGGTTATTTCATTAACTAAAAAATGGTTGTTAGGTAAGCAAGTAAGTGAACAGCTTAATTTATTACATGAAATGGTTGATAAACGAACAGCGGAACTTACCAAATCTTTTTCTTTACTCAGGGCAACTTTTGAATCTACAGGTGATGGAATCTTAGTTACTGACAATAACGACGAAATTGTCGATTACAATAATAAGTTTGTGAAACTATGGAATATTCCACGATCTATGCTCGAATCAAAAAAATTTGATACGGCATTAACTTTTATATTAGATAAACTAACGTATCCAGAAATATTTTTAAAAAAAGTTAAAGAGTTTTATAAACTTTCAGGTCAGGAGAGCTTTAATATTTTAGAATTAAAGAATAATAAAATTTTTGAATGTTATTCCCATCCTCAATTGTTGAAGCAAGAGATTATTGGCCGGGTTTGGGATTTCCGTGATATTACTGAGAATAAAAGAATGGAAGAGCAACTTGCCTATCAAGCATTGCATGATGTACTTACGGGCCTAGCTAATCGCACATTACTGTTAGAAAATACAGAAAAAAATATTCAGAATGCCATAAAGGAAGAAAGGGTTGCTGCTATCTTATTTTTTGATTTAGATCGCTTTAAACTTATTAACGACACCCTTGGACATTCCATAGGTGATAAATTATTGAAAGCTGTAGCTTTGCGCATGAAAAAATGTGTAAGACCTGAAGATACTCTTGCCCGTTTAGGTGGCGATGAATTTGTTCTGCTAACGAGTTCGCTTCATGACGAAAATGATGTTATTAACATAATGAAGCGATTTTTATCAGCGATCACAAAACCATTTAATATAAATGGCAATATTTTCAATATTACAGCTAGTGCCGGCATTAGTTTATATCCGAAAGATGGTGAAACTGCAGAGATGCTTTTTAAAAACTCAGATATAGCAATGTACCGAGCTAAAGAGATGGGCGGAAATAACTTTCAATTTTTTACTCCAAGCATGAATATACACACCACTGAACGATTGATGTTAAGCAATGACCTTGCCTTCGCTTTAGAAAATAATGAATTTTTACTTCATTACCAACCGTTAGTAGACGTCAAAACAAAAAAAATTGTAGGTATAGAAGCTTTGATTCGCTGGCAACATCCCAAACGCGGTCTACTCATGCCGATTGAGTTTATTCCCATTGCTGAAGAAACAGGACTTATTATTCCCATTGGCGAATGGACACTCCACACGGCTTGTAAACAAGTCAAAGCATGGCAAAACGAGGGTTTTGGACCTCTTTGGCTATCGGTAAATTTATCTTCTGTTCAGGTTATGCGGGGTGACATTGTTAAAACAGTTACTGATGTATTACAAAAAACTCAATTTGATCCCGAACTCCTATGTTTAGAAATTGCTGAGAGCTTAGTGATTGAAAATACTCAACATGTTAAAAATACTCTTATAAATCTTAAAAAATTACATATCCTTTTGGCAATTGATGATTTTGGTATAGGCTACTCAGGCCTTAGCTATCTCAACCAATTTCCAATTGATAAATTGAAAATTGGACCATCATTTGTACGAGATGTTACGGGAGATGCTAATGATGCTGCTTTGGTACTCGCTATCATTGGCATGGCGAAGAGTTTACAAATGAAAGTTCTCGCAGAGGGCGTAGAAACGCATGAACAGCTCACATTTTTGCGTAATAATAACTGTGATGAGATGCAGGGCTATATTATCAGCAAACCCGTAGATGCTATGACCTGTAGACAATTGCTTGCCAGCGATACTCAAGAAAATCCTAAATAAAGTCTCCTGTTATTGCGGCGTTGTTTAATAATTCCCTATTGAAAGGTTTCAGAATGCCGTCGGGATGAGGTTTTCAGACGAAACTGCATCCTGCGGTCGTAGAATACATCCCTGTATTCTACGGTCTTTAAACTCGCACCCCGACGGCATTCTCACCCAACGATTTTACTAAGTCGGGATAGAAAAATTTTGAATAGCCTGGATGAAGCATTAGTGGAATCCAGAGTTTTTTGTTTGATACTCATCCAGCACGGCCGGTTCTGGATGCAACTCATCCAGCGGTACGGCATCACCATTGGCTTGCACAATACGCACATGAAAACGTTTGAATTCGCGCGGTTCATGCACACCGCACGCGTGTGCAATCGTTTCTACTTCGTGCATCATGTTACGCGCATAATTTGCAACTTTAACTGCTTTATCCTTAGGATTTAAACCTTTTTGTAAATGAGGTTTATGCGTTGTAATTCCAGTAGGGCAGGTATTTTTCTGACACCTAAGTGCTTGAATGCACCCCAAGGCAAACATAAAACCCCGTGCTGAAACTATAAAGTCGGCGCCAACGCATAATGCCCAAGCAACTTCAGCGGGAGTAATTAATTTGCCAGCAGCAATTAAACGAATTCGGCGTTTTAAATTGTATTTGATTAAGCGATCCGCCACCATCGGCAAAGATTGTTCAATCGGTAATCCTACATTATCTAACAACGCCATCGGTGCTGCACCCGTACCGCCATCACCACTATCAACTGAAATATAATCAGGCGCACTTTCGATGCCGCGTTGATGTATCTCAGCAAACATTTGTTCTAACCAACCATATGCACCTACCACAAACTTAATTCCGACTGGTTTATTCGTAATGCGACGTACTCGTTCTACAGCATCTAAAATCTCTGGTACGCTATCAATATCTAAATGACGATTGGGCGAGATAGAATCTTGTCCTACGGGGATGCCACGAATAGCAGCCACCTCTGGCGTTACTTTTTCGCCCGGTAAAATCCCGCCTTTCCCTGGTTTCGCTCCTTGGCTTAATTTGATTTCAAACATTTTGACCTGCTCATAATCAGCAACAGCTTTTAATTTTTCTTCACTAAGTACACCAAATGCATCACGCACGCCATATTTTGCGGAACCAATTTGAAACACTAGATCAGCATTACCTTCTAGATGATAGGGTGCCAAGCCTCCTTCACCGGTATTTAGCCAACATTCTGCCATCCGTGCACCATTAGATAAAGCAATAATCGCTGGTTTGGAAATAGAACCATAGCTCATAGCAGAAATATTAAATAATGATTTTGCCAGATACGGATATTTGCAATAAGGCCCAATAATCATGGGTTGGGTGGGTGATGAATCTCTCTCGAGAGTGGGAAATGGGCAACTAACAAAAATAGTTGTGCCTACTGGAGTAAGGCTTTTAGTAGAACCAAACGCAAGCATCATGTCGGCATTGGCAGCCGCATTATGAACCCAATTACGTTCTGCCCGATTAAATGGCATTTCTTCACGATCAAAAGCGAAGAAGTAATGACGAAAAAATTCGCCGAGCTTTACAAAAACTGGCAGAAAATGGCCAAGCACTGGATAATTGCGGCGAATTGCATCTTTTTTCTGAGTGATATCGGCTATAAAAAGAATGATTACTGCCAATAGCAGGGTACCAATTACAAAAACAAACAGAAAAGAAAGAAATTCGATAACGTACATTGCACGATCTGAAATGATACCCACGTCATATTCTCCTTAATTATTCACTTTGCTAAGACATGCCTTTCTACGTAGCAGCTTACGATTCCCTTCCCTTTGCAGGGGGATGAAACAAGGGAGCTGAGTTGTTACATGCTCAAACTGACACCTATGCGAACAAGTCGCGGCATGTGGGCAGTCTGAGTTATCTTTTTAAGAGTTTTCACAAGGCTCAGCCTCCTACTGACTAAGGTTTTAGAATGCTGCCGTAAGTAACAGCTCAGTCCCTCACTTATTAAAGTTTTAAAATCATGTAGCCTTGATGCAGCGTTGACGTTCTCTCATATTACCATTTCGCGCCATATTCATACTTACCCCATTTTAAAACAGCCGATGCACCTCTGGTAATAGGGCCAACGCCGGCAGGAGTGCCGGTAAAGAAAATATCACCACAACATAAAGGGAAAAAATAGCTAATGTAACTCAATAATTCTACAAACGACATGCGCATTTGGCTAATATTGGCACGTTGTTTCCCCACTCCGTCTATTGTCAAACTAAAATCTTCGTTTTTCAGCGCATCAAATGTATTCCAGGGAAGCCAGGGTCCTAATACCGCTGCATCTTTAAATACCTTGGCAGTAGTCCAAGGATTACCTTCTTTTTTCAGTTTTTCTTGTAACGAACGAATTGTCATATCAAGCCCCAGCGACACGGCATCGATTGCATTAGTCGCTTCTGCTTGAGACATACGATAACAACTGCGGTTAATTTTAAATACCGCTTCACATTCATAATGAATTTCAGGTTGATCTTCAGGAAAATCCAAATGAACGTTATCTCCCCAATTAGCAACCTGCCTCAATACAGAAGGTGGTTTTAAAAAAATAACGGGCTTTTCAGGAATGTCATCGCCCATTTCAATGACGTGTTCTAAATAATTTTTACCCACACAAATAATTTTATCCATTTTTTAAGCTCGGTGTTAGAACTGGAGGTGGAGAAACTTCAGCTACAAACACTGGTTTTAATTCTATCTGGTAATGTTTTTGGACCCACTTGTATTTTTCAGACAAAAATTGTTCTAGCGATTGATAATGTTCCCCATTTTTTTCTATTTTTTTGCCATTCTCATCATAATCTAAGATGCCAGTAGTTATGCTTTTATCACTCGCAAGGTCAAATAATATATGAATAATAAATCCATTTGGCCGTTGGTTACCAATCTTTATACTAAGCACATGTTTACCATTTTCGCTACTCGGACGAAACAAGTACGTACCATCAGGTTGTTTTAATAACAGCTCTACAGCACTTATTCGATTCATCTGTTGAAAATAGGGAAATTGAGATTTGTCCTTTAAAGTATCCCGCATAAGGGGTATATTCCAAAACGTAGAATGCTTATGTGGAGGAGAATGCAAAGCCTCCTCTGCTTTTCTTTTTTCACATGAGGGTCCAGCTTGAATGTGTTCAACTTGAGGATGATACACAGCATTAATCCGGGTAATTTCTTCTATGATCGCATTCTTTGTGATGTTATCTGGAATCTTAATATCAGATTCTTGTATGGGATCACGGATCAAAGGATCTTGCGAAATCTTTAGCTTTTGACGTTGAAAATCGTAAATGTTTTCTAGTCCATAAATATGGCCATTTAATGTAATAGGTATCTTTGGAATTCCAAGACCAATTGGACATGTAAGATCTGTCTTTGCCTCATAGTCTGTGGGTAGTATGGGGTGTATGTTACGTGTACACCATTCTATATGTGCCTGAAGTTTGTCAGATAATGGCATATTAGTCTCCCTATGATTTTACTTTAAAAAAATATAAACGGTTTTATGAAGGTTTTATTGGTGGCTGTGTTTCGCTCAATGTTTCTTCACTCAATGTTTCACTCGGTATTTCGCGTGGAGAATATCCGGATTTTTCGAGTGGTATTAATACTATATTGTAAGATGCAGTAATTGCATCTAAAAACCCCTCTAAAGAAGAATATTGCAAGGTTCCTTTTATTTCTTGATCTTTGCCCACTTCTATTCTTGAATCATTATTAATAACAATATATTTGAATAAAAAATGCTCAACATGTTTTTTAGGGTTACTTTTATTGGGAGGAAGTACAATACTTATCACATACTTACCTTCTTGCATACTACTAGGACGAAGCAAGTACATACCCGCAGGATGTCCTGATAGTACATTTTCAGCGGTCATTCGATCCACTCCAGCATAAAAACAAAGTTTTTTCATCATGGCTTCCTGAGCAGCATTAGAAACGGGTGGTTTAAAAATCCGAAATGGAAACGGGTAATGATCCCTTTTCAATTTTCGTGATGGGGCAGGATCAGGCTCCTCAGCTATCTTGAGCGGAGGTGGAATGTTAGCTTGTTTTCTTTGGACATTTGCATCATGAATAATCAGTTTAATTTGTGCAGTCACACATTCAATCATTTGATTTATTTGCGTATGAGCACCATTAATAAGTTGTCTGATTTTTTTTATGGTGTCTTTCGTTATCTCATCTGGAATCTGAATGTCTAAGTTTTCCATAGGGTTCTCGAAGGCAGAAGTGAATTCAAATTTTAGTCCTTCGAATTGAAAATCATAGATCTCTTTTAAATCATAAAGATTGCCATACACGATAACAGGTACCACTGGAATTTTACCACTAAATTTGCAGATAAAATCTTCTTCTACTTTATAATTTTCAGTATCTATTGAAGGTATTTCATGCTGGCACCAATTTATATGGTCATCAAGTTCCTTAGATAATGGCATATTAATCTCCCTAATGATTTAAACAAAATCAAATCCTAAACCTAACCAGTAAAGCGGCAATTGTAAGACTATCTGGATTATTTTAGAATTAATATTATGGGCTCGGCCACACTCTTTGAGTAACATGAGGTTCCTTTGACAACACCATTTCACCATCCTCGCAAACGTTTTGGACAGCATTTTTTACGCGATCAATACGTTATCCAACGCATTTTGCAGGCATTAGATCTGCAGCCTGGACAGCATGGTGTGGAAATTGGCCCCGGTTTGGGTGCACTCACCTTACAAGCTTTACCTCTATTAACAGCATTGGATGTAATTGAAATTGATCGCGATGTGATTCCAGAACTGATGGCTAAGTGTCGTAATAAAGGGGATTTGCGCGTGCACTCTGCGGACGTGCTGCGCTACGATTTTCACCAATTAACCACCAAACCTGCTTCACTGCGCGTATTTGGTAATTTGCCCTATAACATTTCAACGCCATTGATTTTTCATTTACTGCAACATATTGACCTTATCAAAGACATGCACTTCATGTTGCAACGCGAAGTCGCTGAGCGGTTGGCAGCCCCTCCAGGCGGAGGCGATTATGGGCGACTGAGCATTATGGTGCAATATCATTGTCAGGTAGAGCTATTATTTACCGTAAGCGCGCAATCATTTAACCCTCCACCGAAAGTTGAATCCGCTGTGGTACGCCTGACTCCTTACCGTCCCCTACCGACTGTGGCCAACGATCCTGAATTGTTGGCAACACTGGTCAAACAAGCATTTAGTCAACGCCGCAAAATGATACATAATTCGCTGCAGGAATGGCTAAATATGGCTCAGTTGACGTCCTTAGCGATTGATCCAAATGCACGACCTGAGCAATTATCAGTGCAAGATTTTGTTAAAATGAGTAATATGGTAGGACAAACCTAAAATGGATAAGAGGGAATGATTATGCTGAGATATCAACATATTTTATTAACTACCGATTTAGCGCAAGACACTTTAAAGCTAGGTGAACGTGCGCGCGATATTGCTAAACACTCCAATGCTAAACTGAGTGTGGTGCATGTATTGGAATATACTCCCGTGGTATATGGCAGTGGTGAGTTTTCAATACCGTTGGATATTAATATTGAAGAAACCTTACGTAACCGTGCCACCGAAGCATTAGCTGATTTAGCGAAACACATGGACATTCCACCTGCCGATCAATACATAGAAATCGGTTCCATTAAGCGCACAGTTGCCATTTTAGCAGACAAAATTAAAGCTGACTTAATTATTGTAGGTATACATGGTCGTCGCGGCGTGGAAAAGCTGTTAGGTGCAACGGCTAATGCTATTTTGCATCAGGCTAAATGTGATGTCTTAGCCGTACGTACCTACGATTAAAGATTAAATGGCTACTTACGCTATTGGTGATGTCCAAGGTTGTTTCAACGAATTACAAGCATTATTGACGCAGATTCATTTCGATCCCGCTTATGATTGCTTGTGGTTTACCGGCGATCTCATTAATCGTGGCTTACAATCGCTGCAAGTATTACGTTTTGTTAAAAACCTAGCAAACACTGTTGTCATTTTAGGCAATCATGATTTACATTTACTAGCGCTTGCAGATGGAAATCCTTATCAAAATCACACTTTACAAGCTGTGCTGGGAGCGCCTGACTGTAACCAACTCGTAAATTGGCTAAGACATCAGCCCTTACTTCATTACGATGCGAATTTGGGTTATGCCATGGTACATGCTGGTTTACCGCCGCAGTGGACGTTCACTCAAGCACAACAGTACGCACAAGAAGTTACCACCTTACTGCAAAGTGAACGGTGGGGTGAATTAATGGCTAATATATATAGTAATTCTCCAACGCAATGGCAAGATACGTTAGAGGGTTGGCCACGATTACGCTATATCATTAATGCTTTTACGCGGATGCGCTTTTGTGATGCCAATGGGCGATTAGAATTAATTTATAACGGCAAAATAGGTGGACAACCGGATGGCTATTCACCCTGGTTTAAAATTCCTGGACGTCGCACCAAAGCATTACGCATTGTTTTTGGGCATTGGGCTGCTTTACAAGGTGAAACAGATGAACGCAATGTTTATGCACTTGACACAGGTTGTATTTGGGGTAATTGTCTTACTGCGTTGCGCTTAGAAGATGGAAAACGTTTCAACGTGCCTTGCTTACATCTTAATCGAGACCCAATAAATGAACACCCAGCTAAAAAATAAACTTGTCTGCATTACTGGTGCTTCAAGTGGTATTGGTGCAGCTTGCGCTGAATTGTTAGCACAATACGGTGCACGATTACTACTGATTGCGCGCAGAAAAGATCGGTTACAAACGTTTGCCAAAACCTTACAACAGCAAGGCGCTAATGTTCACCTTTTAACTCTAGATGTGCGCAATGCAGAAGATATCACCCGCGGACTGTCTGAGCTACCCAACAACTGGCAAAGTATTGAAATATTAATTAACAATGCCGGTCTTGCGGCAGGTGCAGATAAATTCCAACAAGCTGACGTAACGGATTGGGACATCATGATTGATACCAACGTTAAGGGCTTACTGTATATTACCCATGCCATTGTACCCGGTATGATTAGCCGCCAAAGTGGCCACATTGTCAACATTGGTTCTCTTGCAGGACATGAGGTTTATAGTCGCGGCACCGTCTATTGCGCTACCAAACATGCAGTTGCAGCTATTACTAAAGGCTTACGTCAAGATTTATTAGGCACTGGCATTCGCGTTTCCACTGTTGACCCTGGCATGGTTAAAACTGAATTTAGCCAAGTGCGATTTAAAGGCGACGAAGCACGCGCCGAAGCGGTTTACACAGGCCTAACACCACTCACAGCAGAAGATATCGCCAATGCAGTGTATTATTGCCTCTCTCAACCAAAATATGTAAATATTGCTGAAATATTGATATTGCCGACCAATCAAGCCTCCGCGCAGGCGGTTCATAGAACAACGTCAGAAAAACCCTATAAGTTCGATAGACTAGAACAGCCAAGAAAGACAATTTTAACGGAATTGACAAATTAGTCTAAATTAGACAATAATGACTAAATGAAAAAAGCAATCCAAGCAATTTTACCAACAGCAGAAGCCATTCAACGACTTTTACATCCCTACGTGGAAGTTGTCATACATGATATTGGAAAAAATAAAATTGTGGCGATATACAACTCTCTTTCTAAAAGAAAAGTAGGCAATTCTTCTTTATTAAGTGACAAAGGGGAAATGGCAACGCTTGAAAATTGTATTGGACCCTACGAGAAAATTAACTGGGATGGAAGAAAGTTTAAATCGATGAGTAGTATTATCCGTGATGAAAATGGGAAGGCTGTTGGATTGTTGTGCATCAATCTTGACACCTCAAAATTTGTTAAACTTAACGCGCAAATTGCAGAGTTTATCAATTATCCAAAAATTAACGAAAAATCAACCCCCTTATTCAAAGACGATTGGCAAGAACGCATCAACAATTATGTACATACCTATTTAGCTGAAAAACATCTAACACTGGAAACGTTAGATCGTAACCAAAAAAAGAAACTTATTGAGCATTTACACAAAATAGGCGCATTCGCTGGTAGAAACGCTGTTCATTACATCGCTCAAGTAATAAAGGTTTCACGTGCAACCGTTTATAATTATTTATCCTGAAAATAAATCAAGAGTAAAAACAATGTTTGACATTAAAAATGAAGTATTACTAGCCGAAAATCGCATTCGTTCATTTATTCGTGAAACACCATTAGATTATTCGTTGGCTTTGAGTAAAATGACAAGTAGCAATGTTTATTTAAAATGCGAAAACTTGCAGTATACGACAGCATTTAAAACGCGAGGGGCATTAAACAAATTATTGTCTTTAACACCGCAACAATGTGCCCTAGGTGTGGTTGCAGCTTCTACAGGCAATCACGGCACAGCAGTAGCATTTGGACTTAACAAACTCAATTTATCCGGCATCGTGTTTGTTCCAGAATATGCATCATCTACCAAAGTAGACGCGATTCGTAATTACGATGTTCCCGTCGAATTTTATGGCTCCGACTGCGTACTCACCGAAATTCATGCGTTGAATTATGCTAAAGAACATAATAAAGTTTATATATCTCCATACAACGATAAGCAAGTGATCGGCGGGCAAGGCACGATTGCAATTGAATTACTACGCCAACTAACAAAAATTGATGTAGTGCTAGTGCCTATTGGTGGTGGCGGCTTGATCTCGGGTATTGCAGGTTATCTCAAGGTTTTTTCACCAACAACTAAAATTATCGGTTGCTTACCTGAAAATTCACCCGTGATGTATGAATCAATTAAGGCAGGACACATCGTCGAAATGGAAACCCAGCCCACACTTTCGGATGCCACAGCGGGTGGCATTGAACCGAATGCCATCACTTTTGAGATATGTCAGCAATTGGTTGATGATTATATTTTAGTTTCAGAACAAGAAATTAAAAACGCGATTATTCTATTGTTAAAAACTCATCATTATTTAATTGAAGGTGCAGCGGGGCTTGCTTTAGCCTCACTATTAAAAAATGCAGAGCAATTTCGCGATAAAAATGTGGTGGTTGTTTTAAGTGGTGCAAATATGAGTGTAGAAACCTTGAAAAAGGTATTGAATTAAGGGATGGAAATTATTAGGCTGGATCAAATCAAAAAAATCTTAAAAAATATTGATATTATCTCGGAAATTGAACAAGGATTTTTAGCCTATTCCAGTGGTAAAGTGATTACGCCACCCGTAGGGGAATTACTTTTCAAACAACCCCCTGGTGATGTGCACATTAAATATGGTTATATTATTGGTGATCCCTATTACGTTATAAAAATTGCTTCCGGATTTTATGATAATCCGAAATTGCATCTGCCTTCCAGTAATGGCCTACTATTGATTTTTAGCCAAAAAACAGGGGAAATTTTAGGAATTTTGTTAGATGAAGGATATTTGACTGATTTGCGAACAGCTGCAGCCGGCGCCATCACTGCAAAATATTTGGCTCCTGCTACTGTCAATAATATTGGTATTGTCGGAACAGGCACCCAAGCGCGATTACAATTATTTTATTTAAAACAGGTTACTACTTGCCGCAAAGTGATAGTATGGGGCAGAGATGACCGTAAACTTACTCATTTTCGAAATTCTTTGGAAAAAGAAGGTTTTTCTATAAAAATTACGCAACATATAGAAGAGTTGACTTCCGCCTGTAATCTTATTGTAACGACGACACCTGCTATTTCGCCATTACTTTCGGCATCCCGAATTCGCCAAGGTACGCATATTACAGCAGTTGGCGCTGATAGTCCGCATAAACAGGAACTTGATCCTGCTATTCTAAAAATTGCCAATATTATAGTGGCTGATAGCATTGAGCAATGTGTGGAACGTGGTGAAATTGCTCATGCAGTACGTAATAAATTCATTAATAAAGAAAAATTAATTGAACTTGGTAATATTATTTCTGGAACTCAAGCTGGTCGTACTTCAGATGAGCAAATTACTGTGGCTGATCTTACGGGTCTTGCTGTGCAAGATATACAGATAGCAAAAGCGGTTTATAATCAGAGTTTTTAAACAGAAACTCTCTAATGTTAATTAATTTATCCCTAGTGCAAGCCTATTGATTCTTGACTCAATAAGTATTACCCGCTACTGTGTACTGAGTGTTGTTCTGGAATTTTATATTAAAATAAGGAGAAAACTCCATGCCATTTAACGATAATGAATTCGCTACAATACTCAAACGTTTACAGGAAAATGATCCAACTCTCACGATTCTTGACATTAGCAGTAATAAAATCGGCAACACAGGCATTAAACATTTAAGTAAAGTGCTCAAAAAGTCCATCACCCTCTCGACTCTTTATATTAAATTTAACTGCTTCAGCGACCCAGGTGCAAAAGATTTAAGCAAGATGCTCAAAGAAAACACCAGCCTCACGACTCTTGACATTAGCTTTAACAGGATCGGTGATCTTGGTGCGAAAGATTTAAGCAACATGCTCAAGGAGAACATCACTCTCAGGAACCTTCACATGAGCAATAATAAAATCGGTGACCTAGGCGTTAACTATTTAAGCGATGCACTCAAATACAACCCCGCACTCTCAAGACTTGATATAAGCTATAACAACATTGGCGACGCGGGGGCAAAGGATTTAAGTAACATGCTTAAAAAGAATATCAGCCTCAGGACCCTTAACATTAGGTTTAATAACATCAGCGCTGAGGGTGCAAAAAATTTAAG
>JBAUEV010000219.1:0-11249 GCA_049678805.1 Gammaproteobacteria bacterium | reverse complement strand
CCAGCGAGGTCATGGAAAATAAAAATAACAAACCTGCATTGACATCGGCTAATACTAAATGTTGGTCAAATGGAATAACTGCCCACGCGGCTAATGCCGGGGCAATACTCAAAATCGGCGCAATGATAAATAAATAACGACTCGATGCTGTGGGTACTATAATTTCTTTCAGCATAAGTTTTAATACATCGGCAAACGGTTGTAATAAACCTCTAAAACCTACTCGATTAGGCCCAATGCGTGATTGCATGTAGGCAAGCACTTTACGCTCAGCCAAAGTCATATAAGCCACGGCCAAAATAAGCGGCACTAAAATCGCTACGATTTTGACTAAAATCCACAACAAAGCGAATAAATTCTCAAGCACGATGGTCGCTCCGTTGCAAATCAATAGCATCAAACGCCATGCCAAACCAAGCTGTTTCATCCAGACCAGCAGCAAGGAATATAGCGCTATCAGCTAAGCGATCATCAATCGCGAGAGGCAGGGTGATTTCACTATCACCTTGGCGCACAGTCACCCAATCACCTGTGTCCAATTGCAGACGCCTAGCTAAGGTTGAATGGATACGTACTGCACGTACGTCATCGGCAATCATTGCTTGCAAGGGTTGCGAGCGGCGTACTAAATTATCCACCCGATACATTGGCCATTCTGTTACGCGTCTATAGCCTTGAGGTAAGGGTCTTAATGCAGCAGGTACATGGTCGGCGGCAAGTGGCGGTAGTTTGATTTCTTGCACTAAATTATGAATTTCCTGTAACACTTCTGACTGAGTAAGATATTCAAAACCGTTCAACTTAAATAAATTTCCGAGCACTCGTAACACTTTCCATGCAGGACGAGCTTGGTCTTGTGGGATAGTTGCGGCCATAAAAGTTTGCCAACGACCTTCTACATTAACAAAAGTACCCTCGTTTTCACCGAAAGGCGCAATGGGCAGTAACACATCGGCATATTCTTCTTGGGTAGAACTTATAAAAGGTGTAAAACATACGACAAACTCGGCTTTTTCCAGCGCTATTTTGGCTTGTGCAGGAGTCGCACAATCAAATTCTGGCTCTATATTCAGTAACCAATACGCTTTTCGCGGCTGTGCCCATACTGCTTGCGCATCCAAACCAGGTGTTTGCAAAGGTACTCCATCGATTAAACGATGGGGAACAGCTCCTGCCAACCAAGCACCTGCACTATTCGCGCCATCCGTAAAAACACCACAAGCAGCCAGACTTAATCGCGCAATGTAGCGAACTAACAGTTGCAATATTGCCGCTTGGGGATGATGCAAAGCCTGTGCTCCCAACAATATCGCGACTTTCTGGTGTTGTTGTAAAGTGGCGGCAATGGCTTGTTCTGTTTCATGCGGGGTAACGGATTCTAATAATTTGACTAATTCGCCCGGCAATGAACCTTTCGTTAAAGCTGTCAGTGCTTTTAGTATTCGAGCTAAAATCGGCACCCAATTTTCAACACCGGCAACTAGGTTGACACTTTGAACAAAATTAAAATCATAATTGGCAGGATTAATACTCATAACCTCAGCACCACGCAATGTTGCTTGGCGAATGCGATGGCTGGCTAAAGGTTGTTCATGTCGGACATTTGATCCTATCAACAAAATTACATCTCGGGTTTCCAATTCTTCTAAAGTGAGTTCCAATTTTGGAAAGTGCGGTGAATGCGCTTGATCGCTAAAATCCAATTGTCGCAGCCTGTGGTCAATATTATTACTGCCTAAAGCGCGCAATAATTTTTGTAATAAATAAAATTCTTCTACTGTGGAGTTGGGTGATGCTAAAGCAGCTATTTGTTCGGGATTTTCATGGCAAATAGCATTGGTACGCTCGACGACAGTATGCAACGCAGTTTGCCAATCTGTTTCTTGCCATTCTCCATTAATTCTGACACGTGGATTTAACAAACGTTGCGTACTATGGATGGCTTCATAACTAAAACGATCGCGATCAGATAACCAAGTTTCGTTGATGGCTTCATTTTGTTTTGGCACCACTCGTAAAATAGGACGATAGGGACTATATTCTTGAGTTCGGGTATGAATAAAAATATTAGAGCCTAGGCAATCATGAGGTGCGATGTTTGCATGTTGGCGCATTTCCCAAGCACGCGCTTGAAAGCGGAAGGGTTTAGAAGTTAAGGCTCCGACTGGACATAAATCAATCACATTGCCTGATAATTCTGAACGAACGACATGTTGTACATACGTTCCAATTTCAGTATCTTCACCACGTCCCGTACCACCTAATTCTGGCATACCAGCAATTTCATCACCAAAACGCACACAACGGGTGCAATAAATACAGCGTGTCATATCGGAGGAAATTAGGGGTCCCAGATTTTTATCTTTGATGGAGCGTTTACCTTCGGTATAGCGAGAAACATCATCGCCATAACCCATTGCTAAATCTTGTAGTTCACACTCCCCCCCCTGATCGCAAATGGGACAATCTAACGGGTGATTGATTAATAAAAATTCCATTACAGAGCGTTGTGCGGCAAGTGCTTTAGGTGATTGGGTAAAAACTCGCATTCCTGCTGTAACCGGCGTGGCGCAAGCGGGTAATGGTTTACCGGATTTTTCTACTTCCACTAAACACATACGGCAATTAGCAGCGATAGATAATTTGGCGTGATAGCAAAAGCGGGGTATATAAATTCCAGCTTTATCTGCCGCTTCAATTACCATTGTGCCCTGGGGCACGTTTAGTTTTTTGCCATTTATTTCAAATTCGACCATGATAAGTAATCACTGTTACGATTGAGCCCACTTGTTTTTGGTTAACCACCTGCATCTACTAAACACTTTTTATTTTTTATGTGGTATTCAAATTCACTGTAAAAATGTTTGATAAAACCAGCTACTGGCCACGCTGCTGCTTCACCTAGCGCACAAATAGTACGTCCTTCAATGCTCTTTGCAACAACTCGTAACCGCTCTAAATCAGGTATAGTTGCTTCGCCGTGTTCAATCTGATTTACTAATCGCCATATCCAACCTGTCCCTTCACGGCAGGGTGTACACTGACCACATGATTCATCCATGTAAAACCGCGAAATACAGGCTAGTGCGCGTACCATACAGGTACTTTCATCCATCACAATCACACCACCCGAACCCAACATCGAGCCTGCTTTTATTAGGCTATCATAATCCATATCGGTTTCCATGATGATATCGGCCGGTAGAGGTGGCATTGAAGTCCCACCTGGAACGACAGCTTTCAATTTTGCACCCTTTAACATGCCACCCGCCATGGCCAACAATTCGCGAAAAGGTATGCCAAGCGGTGCTTCATAATTACCTGGTTTATTGACATGCCCTGAAACGCAAAAAATTTTGGTTCCGCCATTATTTGGTCTGCCTAATTCCAGGAACCACTGGCTGCCTTTTTCTAGAATAACCGGTACTGAGGCTAACGTTTCAGTATTATTGATGGTTGTCGGCCGGCCGTATAGGCCATAATTTGCTGGAAAAGGTGGTTTAAAGCGGGGAAATCCTTTTTTGCCTTCTAATGATTCCATCAACGCAGTTTCTTCACCGCAAATATAAGCACCCGCACCCAGCGAGCTGTGAAGTTCAAAATCAACGTCAGAACCTAGGATATTTTGACCAATCAATCCTGCTGTCCGCGCTTCTATTAATGCGGTTTCAAAGCGGTTAAAAGGTTCCCAGAATTCTCCTCGGATATAATTGTAGCCGACGGTAACACCCATCGCATAACCTGCAATAGCCATACCTTCAATGAGTTGATGAGGGTTGTAGCGTAGAATATCTCGATCTTTAAAAGTGCCTGGTTCACCTTCATCGGAATTGCAGAGTACGTATTTTTGTCCTGGCACATCTCGGGAAATAAAGCTCCATTTTAAACCGGTGGGAAAACCAGCCCCACCTCGACCACGCAAATTGCTTGCTTTGACTTCGGCAATGATTTTTTCGGGTGAGATTTGTTCGGCAAGTATTTTGCGCCAAGCGCTGTAACCACCAATGCTTTCATAGGACTTTAATGTCCAAGGCTGAGCTAGATGTGAGGTACGAAAACAAGTTTCATTAGCCATGTTATTTTCTCGTAATATTTGTCTTAAAAAATCTGACAACTAGTCGCACTCCATGACATAGGTCGTTCGCTAGCAGAAAACAGTGCTAGCCTGATGACCGAAACCCGTCATTGCGAGCGGAGCGAAGCAATCCAGGTTTTCAAAATCTGCTTCTGGATTGCTTCAGTCGCTACGCTCCTTCGCAATGACGGGATAGGCCATCTTTATTTTTCACCCATTAATTCTTCCAAAAGCGTATCTATTTTTTCAGGTGTTAAATTTTCGTGGTAATGCTTATCATCTAATTGCATAACAGGTGCGCCACCACATGCCGCTAAACATTCTACTTCTCTTAAAGTAAAACGACCGTCCGCTGTTGTTTCATCTACGCTAATGCCTAATCGTTTTTGCAAATGTTCTATCATTTTTTCTGAGCCACGTAACATGCAAGAAATATTACAGCATACAGAAAACGTATGTCGCCCCACAGGTTTTAGGTTATACATGCTATAAAAGGTGGCAACTTCATAGACAGTAATTTTAGGTATTTGTAAATAATCAGCTACGGCATCTAATAATTCCACCGTTAACCAACCGCTATTTTGTTCTTGCACCACTCGTAACGCATATAACACACCTGATTGTTTATGTTCGGGTGGATATTTTTTTAGCCAACGATCAATCTCTTTTCGTACCGACTCGGAAATCAGACTGTTGTTTTTAACGCTATTACTCATCGTTTAATTTGTTCCAAATAAAAGGAATGAATTATCCCCTTTTCTGCAAGAAGAACTCCTATTTCCTCCCCCTGCAAAGGGAGGATTTCAGAGAAAAATTCGTTTCGATCTAACGATCAATCTCTCCAAATACCACATCAATACTGGAAATAATCGCCACTACATCGGCAATCATATGACCGCGAGTCATCTCATCCATCGCTGCTAAATGAGAAAAACTAGCCGGGCGAATTTTGACACGGTAGGGTTTATTTGCCCCATCCGAAATAAGATATACGCCAAATTCCCCCTTTGGATGTTCAATAGTGGCATAAATCTCCCCTTCTGGTACACAATAACCTTCGGTAAATAATTTAAAATGATGGATTAATACTTCCATATCCCGTTTCATCAGTTCACGTGGTGGTGTCGCAATTTTGTAATCGTCAATAATGACTGGCCCCGGATTTTCTCGTAGCCACTGCACACATTGTCGAATAAGATGATTTGATTGCCGCATTTCTTCCATGCGCACTAAATAACGATCATAACAATCACCGTGTGTACCAACAGGAATGGAAAATTCTAACTGGTCGTAGATGGCATAAGGTTGTTTTTTGCGTAAATCCCAAGCAACACCTGAAGCCCGCAACATTGGACCAGTAAACCCTAATTGCAATGCACGCTCAGCTGATACAACACCAATACCTACCGTACGTTGTTTCCAAATGCGGTTATTGGTGAGTAATGCTTCATAATCATCTAATAATTTTGGAAAGCGTTCGCTGAAATCCCAGATAAAGTCCAATAACGAACCTTGGCGCGCTTCATTTAAACGATCAACTTCGCGCTTGCTACGCCAACGTGATTTTTTGTATTGCGGCATTTTATCCGGTAAATCGCGATAAACACCACCCGGCCGATAATACGTTGCATGCATGCGTGCGCCTGATACTGCTTCATAACAATCCATCAAATCTTCGCGTTCGCGGAAGCAATATAAGAAAATCGTTATCGCGCCCACATCCAGTGCATGTGAGCCTAACCATAACAAATGATTCAAAATCCGTGTGATTTCATCAAACATCACACGAATGTATTGCGCACGAATCGGTGGCTGAATGCCAAGCAGTTTTTCAATGGCCAGCACATAGCCATGTTCATTACACATCATGGAAACATAATCGAGCCGATCCATATACCCAATGTTTTGATTATAGGGTTTGCTTTCGACTAATTTCTCGGTGGCGCGATGCAATAACCCAATGTGCGGATCAGCTTTTTGAATAACTTCACCCTCTAATTCCAGTACTAAACGTAATACGCCATGCGCCGAGGGATGTTGTGGACCAAAATTTAAAGTGTAATTTTGAATTTCAGGCATTATTTTGTTCTTCAGGATTTAAATAACGATGATCTTGGCGAATCACTTTAGGTACTAAGGTTCGCGGTTGAATGCTCACGGGTTCGTACACACAACGTTGCAAGGTTGCGTCGTAGCGTATTTCTACATTGCCAATCAGCGGAAAATCTTTACGGAATGGATGACCGATAAATCCATAGTCCGTCAAAATTCGTCGCAAATCAGGGTGTCCTTTGAATAAGATACCGAATAAATCAAATGCTTCACGTTCAAACCAATTAGCCGAAGCCCAAATATCTACCACTGAATCTACTATTGGTGATTCTTCGGGAACGAAAGTGCGTAATCTTACCCGATGATTGTGTTGCAAAGATAACAACTGATATACCGCTGCAAATCGCGGTTTGTTCCAAGGGACAACACGATCACTACCCATGGGTTCCACGCCGCGACTAAATCCCGTCAACGTGGTTGCTTCGGTTTGCCATTGGGTGAAGCCATAGGTCAAATAATCCACTCCGCACACATCCATAAGTTCTTCAAACGCAAAAGCAGGTTCATCACGCAGTGCTTTACATACTTCATGGATTTGTTCGCGTGGAATTTCTAAGGTAATTTGCCCATAGGCAACTTGACAGCTTTGCACAATGCCGGCAAAACGTGTTTGTAGTTGTTCTGCTAGAGTCGTTAAGTCAGTCATAATTAACGTCGCAAGATTTTTTGGCGGCGAATTTTATTTTGTAATTGTATTACACCATATACTAACGCTTCAGCAGTTGGCGGACAGCCCGGAACATAAATATCAACGGGCACAATGCGATCACAGCCACGCACGACTGGGTAAGCATAATGATAATAACCACCGCCATTGGCGCAAGAACCCATCGAAATCACCCACCGCGGTTCGGCCATTTGGTCATAGACTTTACGTAATGCGGGTGCCATCTTGTTGCATAATGTTCCTGCCACAATCATAACATCCGATTGCCGCGGGCTAGGTCTAAATATCACGCCAAAACGATCTAAATCATAACGCGAAGCAGCTGCTTGCATCATTTCCACTGCACAACAAGCCAAACCGAAGGTCATAGGCCACATAGAACCTGTTTGCACCCAAGCATGAAGCTTATCCAAACTGGTTGTTACAAAACCACGTTGTTCAAGTTCGGGTATTGTTACTCCCATTCCAGAGCCCCCTTCCGCCATTCATAAATAAAACCAACCACCAGAATTGCTAAAAATATCATCATTGCTGTAAAACCCGGCCAACCGATATGGCGTAATACTACCGCCCATGGAAATAAAAATGCTGTTTCAAGGTCGAAGATGATAAACAATATGGCCACGAGATAAAAGCGTACTGAAAAAGGTATGCGGGCATCTTCAAAAGCAGGAAAACCGCATTCATAGGCAGATAGCTTTTCTTTGTCAGGTTTGTGTGGTCCGAGTATTGCTCCTAAGGCTAGCAAGAGCATCCCTACCAATATGCCTACACCTATGAAAACTAAGACTGGCAGATAGTTTTGTAACATCGTGGTTCTCGTTTACTCTTACCCAGATTGGTGCCGAAGGTCGGACTCGAACCGACACGGCTTTCGCCACTGCCCCCTCAAGACAGCGTGTCTACCAGTTTCACCACTTCGGCAAAGTTACATTTTACTCCAAAATCTTTACTTGTTAGGGTTTCCCTGAGAGGCCGGAGGCAAATTAGGCATTACTGCAGGCGGCACTACCGGTACTGTTTGCGGCAACTCCTTCAATAAAATGTTGGTTCCCGCTTGCTGAGCGCTTTTGGATGTTACATAACTTAAAGTCAAACTTGTAGCAAAAAATATCGCTGCTAAGACCGCCGTCAATTTAACCATAAAAGGCAAAGCGCCTTGGCTACCAAACATTGTGTTAGAAGCTCCACTCCCAAAGGTGGCACCAATATCAGCACCTTTGCCTTGCTGTAATAATACCAATGCAATGACGCTAATGGCAGCTAATACGTGTAAAATTAATATAAATTGTTGCATGCTCGAGCAATTTCCAAAAATTGTTGTGAATCCAATGACGCCTTACCGATCAGTCCGCCATCAATATCCGGCATAGCAAACAGCGCAGCGGCATTTTCCGGTTTAACACTACCACCATACAAAATGCGCAACGATTGTGCCACTTCTGCATTCCCTTGCGCAATATGTTGACGTAATAAAGCATGCACTGCTTGTGCTTGTTCAGGCGTAGCTGTCATGCCAGTACCGATTGCCCATACTGGCTCATAAGCAACGATGGCTGTAGTCCAGGTTTCCCGTTTTGGTTGCAATTTTAGCACAACATCTATTTGATGTTTAACGACTTTTGTAGTGTGCCCTGCTTTATGTTCTGCCAACGTTTCGCCAACACAGACGATAGGCGTTAAACCAGCTTGAGTGGCGCATTGAAACTTTGCCGCCACAATCTCATCATTTTCACCATAGAGCGTACGCCGTTCTGAATGCCCGACTAACACATAGCGGCAACCAAAATCGAGCAACATGCCGGCTGAGATTTCACCGGTATAAGCACCTTCTGCTGCGGCAGATACATTTTGAGCGCCCCAGGCGATGGTAGTGTTATGCAATAAACGTTGAGTTTGTTCCAAAAAAACAAAAGGGGGAAATACGGCTAATTCAACAGCAGCAAGTGTTTGTTGCTGCTGGATTAATGCTTGGAGTAATTGTGTGGTTTGTGCACGGGAACCGCACATTTTCCAATTACCAGCAATTAAAGGTTTGCGCTTAATATTCGTTTTTTTGTTTTTTACTATTGTCATTGAGTAATCACATTTTTTTGTCATCAGACAATCAAGTCGCCACGCGCTCGACTGCTGCTGTTAATTCTTGAGCAGTTGCTGCCACCTGTTCTTTATCCTCTCCTTCCACCATCACCCTAATTACCGGTTCAGTGCCAGAAGCACGCAGTAACACTCGACCTTTGTTACCTAATTTCTGCTCAACGGCATGCACCGCCGCTTGCAGGGTGGGCTCATCAGCGATAACAACGCGTTTCGTGATTGGAACATTAACCAGAATTTGCGGATATTTTTGCATGCCTCTTTTAAGTTCGTGTAACGATTTTCCTTCATCGGACATCGCACGCAATACTTGTAACGCTGAAATAATACCATCCCCGGTGGTCGTTAATCCTAAATGCACGATATGTCCTGAAGGTTCACCGCCTAACAACCATCCCATTTTATTCAATTCTTCAATCACATAACGATCGCCTACGTTCGCTCGTTTGAAATCCACACCCATTTGGCGTAATGCTTGTTCAAAGCCTAAATTACTCATCTGGGTGCCAACAATACCTTTGGGCAGCATATGTTTTTTGGCAGCTTCGCAGACCATGATGTAGAGCAGTTCATCGCCATCTACTAACTCGCCCTCATGATCGACCATCAACACTCGGTCACCATCACCATCAAAAGCAATCCCCACATCGGCTTTTTCTGACAGCACTGCTTTTTGTAATGCCTCCGGTTTTGTCGAACCGCAATGTGCATTAATATTAAGACCATTCGGATGAATGCCCAATTTGGTAACAGTAGCTCCTAATTCAGAAAATACACTCGGTGCAATGCGATAAGTAGCCCCTTGAGCACAGTCAACCACCACCTTCATACCAGCAAGGCTCATACCAAAAGGAAAAGTGCTTTTGCAAAATTCAATATAGCGTCCTGGTGCGTCTACTATGCGTGCTGCACGGCCGAGTTGTGCAGAACTTACAACTGTAAGAGGTTGAGCTAATTGAGCTTCTATGGCTAATTCAATTTCATCCGGTAATTTGACACCTACTGTCGAAAAAAATTTAATGCCGTTATCTTCAAAGGAATTATGCGAGGCGCTAATGACAATTCCTGCTTTGGCACGTAAAGTGCGTGTCAAATATGCAACCGCGGGGGTAGGCATAGGTCCCAAGAGGTGAGTATCCATCCCTGCTGCGGCTAATCCTGCTTCTAAAGCAGATTCGAACATATAGCCGGAAACACGGGTATCTTTACCGATTAAAATTTTGCCACCTTCCCCTTGGCCTAGCACAATTCCGGCTGCCCAACCCAGTTTAAGCACAAATTCAGGGTTAATCAGCGCTTCTCCGACTTTGCCGCGGATACCATCGGTACCAAAATATTTTTGTTCGGTGCTCACATTCATTACCTTATCTTTATCTTTAAGATAAATTGATTAAAACGTTTTAGAATGCCATCGGGGTGGGGTTTTCAGACGAAACTGCTCCTGCGACCCCGTATCGAGTACGGGGCAGAATACATCCCTGTATTCTACGGTCTTCAAACTCGCACCCCGACAGCATTCTTCCCCTGCGATTTTACTAAGGCGGGGGTAGATAAAATTTTAGTCGGCTCTTTTAGTCGCACTTAAAGGCTATTGGCTTCTCAACACCGCCGTGGCCATCTTAATAGCATCTACGGTCGATTGTACATCATGAGTGCGAATCAAACATGCTCCTTTAGCAACCGCCAACACCGCACAGGCTAAACTGCCAAATAAACGCTGCAGAACTGGTCGCCCCAATACTTCTCCCACCGTCGCTTTACGCGACCAACCGACAAGCAGTGGAAAACCCAATTGCAATAATTGTTCTAAACGATTCAATAATTGCAAATTGTGTTGCACTAATTTACCAAAACCAAACCCTGGGTCTACAATAATTTGCTCTGGGGCAATTCCTGCTTCGATGCAAACACGTGCTCGTTCGGCAAGAAACTGGCAAACTTCAGTTACTACATCTTGATAATTTGGGTTCTGTTGCATCGAATGCGGTTCACCTTGCATGTGCATTAAGCAAACGGGCACGCGTGTGGTGCGGGCTACTTCTAAAGCGCCTGGTGCCTGCAAGGCTGTTATATCATTAATCATGCCTGCCCCAGCAGCAATGGCTTCACGCATTATTTCGGGTTTGGTGGTATCAATAGAAATTGGCACAGGAATTTCTTGGCTAAGTTTGGCTATTACAGGAATGACTCGATCAAGTTCTTCTTGAACGGAGATTTCCGTACTCTCTGGACGGCTAGATTCACCACCCACGTCAATAATCCCCGCACCCTCTGCTACCATTTGCACTGCACGACGAA
>JBAUEV010000218.1:0-1619 GCA_049678805.1 Gammaproteobacteria bacterium | reverse complement strand
GGATGGTACAGGGATGTACCATGGAGCGCCAAACGACATAGATAAGTCGCTGGCGGAAAACAAATATTCCTCTATTCCAAATAGGTCTTCAATCGATTGCGCCAGCCACCTAGCCATTGTAAGGCATTTTCGTCTGGGGGGGCGATCAGAGCATGACGGGTTAAAACTTGATTGGCTGACCAGACAAAGGCCTGAAGTGCATTCATATCTTCAGGTGCCAAGCGCATGGTTTGCAAAACTTCTAATAATCCCCAATTTTCTCCGCTGAAATAAGGGTTTTTTACTACGCCTTCGCCTTTGAAATTGATGTAATCCACCAGGGCATATACACCTTGTGGGGTGCTTGCAATCAGGTAGAACTGTTCCCGCACATACTCACGATCTTCAGGTTGTGCACTTTGTAAAATCCTTGGTAAGGCAAGTTCCATTCGGCGAATCATAAATTCAACTTGATAAGGGATGGTGTCGAGCAAAAACCGTCGCAATTCAACTAGAGGTGGACTATAAAAAGATTGCAAAAGTTCTTCCCGGCTATTCCAAGGACAAGGCCGTACGATGGAGCCTTGCAGCCAAGTGGGTACTCTAACGCCTTTTGCTTCCATAAATTTAATTAAATCAGGGAAAGTGTCGCCAGCTCTGTGGCCGATAAAGGGATACCAGGTAAAATGGCCAATTCCCAGTGAAGCAAAATTTTCATCTTTGTCCCAATAGGTTAATCCTGCCACTTTGCCAGCACTTTCGTTGTACCAGATTTTTACGCCAATTTTCATAGCTTCTTGATGTGTGATATGAATAGGCGGTTCAGCCAAGCTAATGGATGATATTAGTAATAATAACCAAACCCACATGCGCCTCATGAGTACTATTTCCTAGTTAACCCAAATGTTTCATATTCTTTCAGGATGATGAATAAGAACGTTGTTAATGATACTATTTGCAAATGCCATTCTAAAGCGGGGGGAACAGTTATAAAGTGAAAGCTCAAAAACAGAAACAATCTAAGCCTCAAGACAAAGAAAAGGTACAGCAATTATTCGCTGCGATTGAGGCGGGCGATGGTGATACATTCAACAGATTATTTTCTGGCGAAGATCCAAATAGCAAATTGCATATCCAGCGTAATGGAGTAGCCTATGACGCTACTTTATTGTTTTGGGCATTAAAACATCAGAAACTTAACATATTCCTTCGATTGTTGCTTGCCAAGGCTGATCCGAACATGCCTTTTGCCGTCCAAGGTAGACAAGGAATACCTCTCCTGTGGGCTATTTCACTTTCTGCGATTGATAATAAATGCGAGCCTTACGTCTTGCTTCTGCTTAATAACAAAGTGGTTACCCGTGATGTGTCATTAGCAGATGAGTCTGTTATCCGCGAATACTTTCAATTTTTATGTCGCAATGTAGACAAAGTTAAGGTTGCTTTGGGTGAATTTTTAATATTGCGAGATCATCTGTCTGGTTTGGTTAATATACCGTTAGCTGAAGGTATATGATTGATCTTGCAACGATTTTGTAGACACTAAGAACAGAGTTGTTGATGAAAATAACGTCGTTCAAATTCAGCAGGAGACAAATAGCCTAATGTTGAATGACGTCGCTGATTATTATAAAAAACCT
>JBAUEV010000217.1:0-5048 GCA_049678805.1 Gammaproteobacteria bacterium | reverse complement strand
GCCTTCGGGTTGCGGCAAAACGACGTTGATGCGTTTGCTTTCTGGTTTCGAGCGACCTGATACCGGTCAGATCTTTATCAACGGTAAAGACGTCACCAACGTGCCGCCCGAACAACGCCATGTCAATATGGTGTTTCAAAGCTATGCGCTTTTCCCACACATGACAGTTTTTGAAAACGTCGCCTTTGGCTTGCGTTGCAAACATCTCCCCGAAACCGAAATCCAATCACGCGTAACCCAAGCCCTTAACATGGTAAAACTCGAGGCATTCTCCAAGCGCAAACCACAGCAGCTTAGTGGTGGTCAGCAACAACGGGTTGCCATCGCGCGTGCAGTGGTCAACCGCCCCTTGGTGTTGCTGTTGGATGAACCCCTCAGCGCCTTGGATTACAACTTACGGAAAGAAATGCAAATTGAGCTTAAGGACCTACAGCGCAAACTTGGCATTACCTTCGTATTCGTAACCCACGATCAAGAAGAAGCTTTATCAATGTCCGAACGTGTGGCGGTAATGAATCAGGGGATGATCGAGCAAATCGGCACGCCACGCGATGTTTATGAAGAACCTCAAAACTTATTCGTCGCTGACTTTATTGGTGAAGCCAATATCTTTACTACGCGGGTTGAAACCGTTGCTAACTCTCATTTAATCGCAAAAATTGAAGATCAAGTATTTACTTTTCCCAACAAAAAACAATTTAAGCCTGGCCAAACGATTCATGTGGTTGTTCGCCCCGAAGATATTGAGGTTTGGGGGCAAGCAGAGGTCTCTAAAACCCCCGATATGCTGCCCGGTATTGTGGAACAGGCGATTTATAAGGGTAGTACTGTTGATTTAATGGTTCGTTTACCAAGCAACAAACTCATTGCTGCCACTGAGTTTTTCGACGAAGACGATGAGAAACTGGAATATAACTTAGGCGAAAAAGTTTGGTTACAATGGGTAGTTGGCTGGGAGGTGTTAATTGGAAATGAAACGTAATCCATTCAAATATCTATCATTATCGGCGGTATGGGTGTGGCTAGGATTGTTCGCTCTCATTCCTACCCTGCTGGTATTAATTACCAGTTTTCTGAGTCATGACGAGAACCAACTGTTTCGTTTGCCGTTTACTCTGAGCAATTACGGTGAATTGTTTAATTTTGCTTATGTCAATATTTTCTTAAAATCCATCTACCTCGCTGGCGCCACGGTGTTGTTGTGTTTATTGATTGGCTATCCGTTCGCCTACTTTATCGCTCGAAGCAAAAGCCGTTTTAAATCGTTGTTTTTAATGCTGGTAATTATTCCATTTTGGACGAGTTCGTTGATTCGCACCTATGCCATTATGGCGATCTTGAAGGTTAAGGGCCTGCTCAATTCGGTTTTATTGGCGTTAGGCATTATTCATCACCCATTACAACTGCTATATAGTAATGTCGCGTTATTTATCGGGTTAACCTATAACTTATTGCCGTTCATGATTTTGCCACTTTACGCTAACATTGAAAAACTTGATGAAGACTTGCTCGAAGCCGCTAAAGATTTAGGCGCCGGTTGGATGCGAATTTTTCTACGTATTGTCCTACCTTTAACCCTATCTGGGATTTTGGCGGGTTCATTATTGGTTTTCTTACCTGCCATGACCATGTTCTATATTCCCGATTTGTTAGGCGGAGCA
The DNA here is from genome assembly GCA_049678805.1 of Gammaproteobacteria bacterium. Taxonomy (GTDB): domain Bacteria; phylum Pseudomonadota; class Gammaproteobacteria; genus JBAUEV01. Next base: position 3,387 of record JBAUEV010000217.1, on the reverse strand, counting down.
AAAAGTTTATTGCTTGGTAATTTAATTGAAAACAAGTTCTTACTGGTTATCAACTGGCCACTGGGGGCTGCGATTAGCGTGATGTTAATCGTACTCATGAGCCTGATGCTGCTTCTCTATTGGCGCTTTTCTCGAAAAGAAGACCGTCAGGAGCAACTATTATGACCCGATTCCTACGCAATGGCTATGCCACTCTCGTTTACGCATTTCTTTACTTTCCAATTGCTGTGATTGTGGCATACTCGTTTAATAATTCTAAATTTTCGCTGGTCTGGCACGGTTTTACTTTAGACTGGTATCGCCAATTATGGCAGGACAGCAGCCTGCAATTAGTAGCACTACACTCTTTGCTAGTTGGGGTATTAGCCGCGACCTTTGCTAGTTTGTTAGGTACAGTGGCAGCAATCTCACTTTTTCGTTATCGGTTCTTTGGCAAACAATTATTGCATGGCTTGATTTTCGTGCTGATTATTTCACCTGATATCGTTATGGCCATTTCGTTGCTGCTGCTTTATACCATTATCAAGTTACCCCTCGGTTTTTGGTCATTATTATTGTCACATATTACTTTCTGCATGCCTTTTGTAACCGTGATCGTCTACAGTCGAGTAAGTATATTAAATAAATATATTTTTGAAGCAGCTCAAGATTTGGGTGCGGGTGATTTCACTACTTTTCGGCGGATAATGATTCCCTTGCTTTGGCCAGCAATATTGGCTGGTTGGTTGCTAAGTTTTACTCTATCCATTGATGATGTGATTATCAGTTATTTTGTTACCGGTCCCGACTTTCAAATTCTGCCTCTAACCATTTTTTCCTTGGTAAGACTGGGTATTAAACCCGAAATTAACGCTTTGTGTACGGTGATTCTTGGTATAACGTTACTTATTACTATCATTTCACAACTTGCCCTTGGAAAAAAGCAATGAAATTAATCCGTGGTTTATTCATCATTATTGCTTTATGGTCAATTCAATCTGCTGTTTTGGCGCGTCCCCAAGTAGTTAACGTATTTATTTGGGGTGATTATTTACCACAATCAGTGATCCATGACTTTGAAAAAGAAACCGGCATTCATGTGAATTATTCAGAATACGATAGTAATGAAACGATGTATGCCAAACTAAAATCTTCTCCAACCGTCAGTTATGACGTTATTGTTCCTAGCGATTATTTTGTAGATCGCATGCGTAAACAAGGCATGCTGCAATCATTTGATAAATCGCAGTTGCCCAATTGGAAAAACCTAAATCCGGCATTATTGAATCGCCCATATGACCCCAATAACCAATACAGTGTGCCTTATTTATGGGGTACTGTAGGTATTGTAGTCAATAAAAAATATTTATCACCGAACCAAGTTACTTCCTGGGCTGATTTGTGGCGGCCTCAATATAAAAACAGCCTAGAGATGCTTGACGACATGCGCCAGGTGTTTTCAATGGCATTAATCTCATTGGGCTATTCAGTTAATGATTCTAATCCACAGCACATTGAACAAGCTTATTTAAAGCTTAAAAGTCTGTTACCCAACATTAAATTATTTAATTCAAATGCTACGCACAGTATTTATATCGATGAGGATGCCTGGTTAGGCATTAACTTTAGTGGCGATACTTATCGAGATGCGGCTGAAAATTCTAACTTGGTTTATATTTATCCCAAAGAAGGTTTTGTCATATGGATTGATAATATGGCCATTCCGAAAGGAGCACCTCATTTACAAAATGCCTACAAATTCATTAATTTTATTTTACGCCCTGAAAATGCTGCCAAAATTGCTTTGGCAGAGTCTTATGTTTCACCTAACTTAACGGCGATGCAAAAACTAATCCCTGCCAATTTGCGTAATGATCCTACTTTCAACCCCAGCCAGGAAGTGCTAAATCGTGGCCAGTCTCTAATTGATTTAGGTAAAGCCAACACTATTTACGCGAAATATTGGGAAAAACTTAAGGTGGGTGGATAGTAGAGGGATGACAGTTAGTTCCAATGGGTGGTATATTAGATTTTTTTTATTAAGTTGTTAAACTAAAGCAGTCTAGTTAGGAGGACGCATTATTCGTTTGCTGCAAAAAGTTGCCAGTTGGTTGCATTTTAAACCGGCCACCTCAACACCCATGACAAGACCCGATCCTGTCATTGTTCCTCGTGCCCAGCACAGCATCTCACGTGAAAGTATTCACCCAAATGCTCTTAAAGTGTTGTATCGCCTGCATCATTCTAATTTTGCCGCCCATTTAGTCGGTGGTAGTGTGCGTGATTTGCTGGTGGGGCTTCGCCCTAAAGATTTTGATGTGGCAACTGATGCTCATCCCGAACAAGTGCAACAATTGTTTCGCAATTGTCGGCTTATTGGTCGTCGGTTTCGTTTAGCCCATATTTACTTTCACGACGGCATAGTCGAAGTTGCCACATTCCGCGCTAACGTGGGCGAGTTGTCAGAAGCTCACCACCGAAGTGCTGAAGGCATGATTTTGCGTGATAACATCTATGGCAGCTTAGCAGAAGATGCCTGGCGACGCGATTTCACGATTAATGCACTTTACTACAATATTGCTGACTTTTCAGTGATTGATTACACCGGCGGCATGAAGGATATCGAACATCGCATTATTCGCATGATTGGTGACCCAGTACAACGTTACCAGGAAGACCCAGTACGAATGTTACGTGGGGTACGACTTGCCGCAAAATTATATTTCACTATAGAACCTCACACTGAAAAGCCCATTTTTGAAATGGGTAGCTTGTTGCAGAATGTTCCAGCGGCACGCCTTGCTGAAGAAATGATAAAAATTTTCAAAAGCGGTCGAGTTCATGAAACCTTTAAATTGCTGCATCATTATGGGTTATTTAACGTTTTATTTCCTCAGGTAGCCGCTAGCCTTACTGAGGAAAATGGTCAAGTCTATGCTCACTTCATCAATTTAGCCTTTACCAATGCTGATGAGCGTCTAGCTGAACAAAAACCTTTAAATTCAGCGTTTTTATTTGCTATTTTACTATGGCCACCTTTACAACTACGTTTACAACAAAATTTAGCAACTGGACTAGCCCTTTATCCGGCTTTGCACTTAGCGATGCAAAATGTAGTACGCCAGCAAACAAAATTGATTAGTTTTCCGCGACAATTAATCACATCCATGCAAGATATTTGGTTGTTGCAATATCGTTTCCCACAACGTACCAATAAATGGGCATTTCGCATTCTTCATCATCCTCGATTTCGTGCAGCTTATGATTTTTTATTATTACGTGGTCAAGCCGGTGAAGATGTGCAAGATTTAATAACGTGGTGGTCGCTATTTCAAACCAGCGATGAAACCGAACGCCATGCTTTAATTGCTTCATTGCAGAATCAGAATCGCGGAACTGTACATAAAC
>JBAUEV010000216.1:0-6441 GCA_049678805.1 Gammaproteobacteria bacterium | reverse complement strand
ATCTAAAATAGTGCGTGAATCAATGCGAGATGAAACTTGAAATGCAATTCGGGTAGGAATATTAGCTTTAATTAAGCCGGTAATAACATCCACCGAGGGACGCTGGGTCGCTAAAATTAAATGTATACCTGCAGCACGGGCTTTTTGTGCAATACGCGCGATCAGTTCTTCAACTTTTTTGCCAACAACCATCATCATGTCGGCAAATTCATCAATTACTACGACGATACAGGGCAAAGCTTGTAATTCTTGTGGATGCTCTGTCGTTCCTACTTGCCAAAGTGGGTCTAATAATGGCGTGCCTTTTTCTTCAGCTTCACATAATTTAGCGTTATACCCGGACAAATTACGCACACCTAATGAAGCCATTAAGCGATAACGACGATCCATTTCAGCAACGCACCAACGTAAGGCATTCGCAGCTTCACGCATATCGGTAACAACGGGTGTTAATAAATGCGGAATGCCTTCATAGATAGATAATTCCAACATCTTAGGATCAATTAAAATTAAACGTAATTCTTGTGGCGTTGATTTATAAAGCAAGCTTAATAACATCACATTCACACCTACTGATTTTCCTGAACCAGTAGTCCCTGCTACCAATAAATGTGGCATTTTGGCTAAATCTACAACCACTGGATGCCCACTAATATCTTTACCTAAAGCGAGTGTGGCAGGAGAACGGGCATTTTCATAGGGTTGTGAAGCCAAGATTTCACGCAAGCGCACTGTTTCACGATGCTCGTTGGGTAACTCCAAACCAATAACTGATTTGCCGGGAATAACTTCAACCACTCGAACACTGATAACGGATAAAGAACGCGCTAAATCTTTGGCTAAGTTGCTAATGCGGCTTACTTTAGTACCTGCGGCTAGCTCTAATTCAAAACGTGTCACGACGGGACCTGGTTGAACAGCAACCACTTTTACTTGAATGCCAAAGTCCAATAAGCGCAACTCGACTTGACGTGATAATTCTTCTAATTGCTGTTCGTTATATTGGGTTTGAGACGTTTTTTGCGGCAAATCTAACAGCGACAGTGGTGGTAATTTTCCTTCCATGCAATCTTCAGGCAAAGCGATGGGGGTTTTTGCTATTTTTTCCATGCGTAGCAAAATTTCAGGTTTGTGCTCTTTAGGAATAGATATCGTTGGCTCGCCAGATACCGATTCTGCTTTAGGTGGTAATATTATTTTAGGTTCTACCCTACCCGCTGGTTTGACATCTATAGGTTGTTTAGCAAACCCCAAGGTGGGTTCAATTTTTACGTTGCTTACATCTTTTTTATCTTCCAGTTTTTTTTCTGCCACCCCAGCGGACCTTTTAGCGTAAAATAATTTTAGATAAATTGTATTAATTAACTGCCAAGCCCAACGACCTAGACTGTCGGCTACCTTGAACCAAGATAATCCAGTAAACAAGGTAATACCTATTAACAAGCCAGCTAATAATGCGAGAGTTGTTCCGGGGTTATTCAAGAACCGAGCTAATCCTAATCCCATCATATCGCCTACTACCCCACCGGCAGTTAACGGTAAATGGGCTGAATGCGCTGGTAAATAAAGGCTGGCAAAACCACTTCCGGAGGTCAAAATAAGGAAAAAGCCGGCTAACCTCAAGGTAAACACAGGGTAATACAATCCAAGCTCATCGTTCTTATATTCACGAAGCCCCAGCCAAATAGCATAGAGCACCAATACTGGCAAAACATAGGCCAGATACCCAAAAGCATAGAGAAATATGTCGGCGACTAAGGCCCCTACCTGTCCACCGGCATTGGCAATTTGCGATGAGCGAGCGGTATGCGACCAGCCTGGATCAGTACTATGGTAAGTAACTAAGGCTAGCAATAGAAACAAGGCTGCCACGTTACATAGGATCAGTAGACCTTCCCATAGTAAACGTTGCAGTTGTTGAGTAAGAGGTTTTTTTTCAGTCTTGCGCACGTTATGTTTCGCTCTGGTCATTCGTTGACAATAGCGTACATTATATCGCGAAAGTTTTTTGAAACCAGTTCCCCAGCAGCGGATTTTATTTTTCCCGTTCGTCCTGAGGAAGCCGCGTAGCGGCTGTCTCGAAGGATGAACGGCTTATTGAGGTGTGTTAATATTGTATCGATTAAAAAATTTAGATAACAACAAAAGGGTTAGTTCATGCAGCATCATCGTTTGATTATTTTAGGTTCTGGTCCAGCAGGTTATACCGCAGCGGTTTATGCCGCACGCGCCAATCTTAAACCGATACTTATTACCGGTATGGAACAAGGTGGACAACTTTCGCGAACCACCGATGTTGATAACTGGCCAGGTGATGTTGAAGGCTTGCAAGGACCTGCTTTGATGGAGCGTATGTTAAAACATGCAGAACGATTTAATACTAAGGTTATCTTCGACCAAATTACCGAGAGTAACTTACTCAAACAACCTTTTTATTTAAAAGGGGATAGCGGCGAATATACATGTGATGCTTTAATTATTGCTACGGGTGCTTCTGCCAAATATTTAGGTTTACCTTCTGAACAAGCTTATTTAGGGAAAGGCGTTTCCGCTTGCGCAACTTGTGATGGTTTCTTTTATAAAGGTTTACGGGTTGCAGTGATTGGTGGTGGTAATACAGCAGTAGAAGAAGCACTCTATCTTTCTAACATCGCTGCACATGTTACTCTTATCCATCGCCGCAAGGAATTGCGTGCAGAAAAAATTTTAGTTGATCGGCTTTTAGAAAAAGTAGCCAATCACAATATTACGGTTGAATGGAATCAAATCCTTGATGAAATATTAGGCGATGGCAAAGTAGTGACAGGCATACGTCTCAAACAAAGCTCCAGTAACGCCATTAAACAAATCGATTTACAAGGTGTATTTATTGCCATTGGCCATCAACCTAATACCGGTATTTTCAAAGGTCAATTGGACATGGATGAAACCGGTTATATCAAAATCAAAAGTGGCACTGCTGGCGATGCAACCACTACCAATATCCCCGGGGTGTTTGCTGCAGGCGATGTAGCCGATTCTGTTTATCGGCAAGCGGTTACTGCGGCAGGCATGGGTTGTATGGCAGCATTAGATGCAGATAATTATTTGGATTTATTAGACTCACAGAAACACGCCGCCCATACCGGTTCCTAGTAGAACCATCTTCTGCAAGGGAATGTAGAATAATTCCCTCATCTTTCAAGGAGAAGCAAATTATTTCCTCCCCCTTGGAGGGTGAAGGAACAATTCACAGAATGACAGGAATTTTCAAGTCGATTGCCATGGTTCTAGAGATAAGCTGTCTGAACATTGCACATCGGGACAATTTCAGGCATCATCTAATTATTTTTAATTTCTGAAGAATCAAAACTTTATGGCAAAAGAAGATCACATACAGATGGCGGGTATAGTAATGGAAACATTACCTAATACGATGTTTCGAGTTAAATTGGAAAATGGGCATCTCATTATTGCCCATATTTCAGGGAAAATGCGTAAAAATTATATCCGTATTTTAACGGGTGATCCTGTTATGGTTGAATTGACCCCATATGATCTCACCAAAGGTCGCATTATTTTTCGTAATTTGGATAGGAAAAAACCTACACCTGAAGATGCTGCCTAGATATAAGCGAACTTGTATCTGCTTAATCTGCCTATTTGAAAAAACCTTATTGCAAATATAATTTAGGGATAAAATTTATGTTACCAACAGTCGGCTATGCAACCAAAAGTCCTACCTCAAGCTTCGAACCATTCAATTTTGAACGGCGTGAGCTAGGAAATCATGATGTGCTCATCAAAATTCTCTACTGTGGAGTCTGCCATTCCGATATTCATCAAGCACGCAATGGATGGGGACGCTCTACTTATCCAATGGTCCCAGGCCATGAAATTGTAGGTCGTGTGATACGTATTGGCTCTGAAGTAAAAAAATTTAAGGTGGACGATCTCGTTGGTGTTGGTTGTTTTGTTAATTCCTGTCGGGTTTGCAAAAGTTGCAAAGAAAATGAAGAGCAGTTTTGTGAAACACATCTTGCTTTTACTTACAATGGCACCGAGATGGATTTAAAAACACCCACTTATGGTGGCTATTCTTCTCAAGTTGTTGTGGATGAAAATTATGTGCTGAAAATTTCTTCTAAGCTTCCAATGCCAAACATTGCCCCTTTGCTGTGTGCGGGAATCACTACCTACTCACCTCTTCGACGCTATAAAGTAGGTCCCGGCCAACGAGTTGGTGTGGTTGGCCTAGGTGGTTTGGGACATATGGCAGTTAAATTAGCCAACTCTATGGGTGCTGAAGTAACTGTTTTAAGCACATCTTCCGCAAAAGAACAAGACGCATATCGTTTAGGCGCAAAAAAATTTGTTGTTACAAAAAACCCTAAAAATTTAGAATCTTTTGCTAATTATTTTGATTTCATTCTCGATACTGTAGCTGCGCCGCACGATTACAATATGTACCTCAACTTGTTAAATAGAGGGGGTTCTATGGTGCTTGTTGGCCTTCCAGAGAAGCCAATAGAAATTCAACCATTCTCGCTTATTACCAAAAGAAGGAAGCTGGCTGGCTCCAGTATTGGTGGTATCAAAGAAACTCAAGAAATGTTGGATTATTGTGCGGAAAAAAATATTACTTCGGATGTTGAGATAATTCCTATTCAAAAAATTGAAGAGGCTTATGACCGCACTATCAAAGGAGACGTTCGGTATCGCTTTGTCATTGATATGCAATCACTGCAATAGCTCAGTCCCAGCCTACGTGCCGCGACTTGATCGCGAGATTCATCCCTCAGCACAACGAGTTAGTAATTTTTTATATCTTTAATAAGTAAAATAGCAAAATTATATAATTGTGTATAAAGGTATGCGCATAAAGCGCGGTCTAAGCGACGCACTCAATCTCAAAATGCAACTCATTATCTTTCTCAGCAATATGAACTGCGCCGCCTTTAATTAAACGTCCGAACAACAATTCATCGGCCAATGGTCTTTTAATTTTTTCTTCAATGAGTCGTGCCATTGGTCGTGCCCCCATCTTGCGATCATAGCCATGCGTGGCAAGCCAATGCTTAGTATTATCATCAACTTCTAATGTTACCCCTTTTTCTTGAAGTTGAACTTCAAGTTCCATCAGGAATTTATCAACGACTCGATTAATAACCTGCTCATCTAAATAACCAAATTGAATAATGGCATCAAGACGGTTACGAAATTCTGGAGAAAATAAATGTTTAATAGCTTCTAAACCATCACTCTGCTGATCTTGTTCGGTAAAACCAATCGTTGTTTTTTCAAGTATTTCTGCTCCTACATTCGTTGTCATAATGGTAATGATATGACGAAAATCAGCAGTACGACCATTATTATCTGTTAAATGTCCATAATCCATCACTTGCAATAGCAGGTTAAAAACATCAGGATGTGCTTTCTCAACTTCATCAAGCAGCAAAACAGCATGGGGATGTTTAATAACAGCTTCTGTTAGCAAGCCGCCTTGGTCATAACCTACATAACCAGGCGGTGCGCCAATCAAGCGCGAAGCGGTATGTCGCTCCATATATTCCGACATATCAAAGCGTAACAGTTCAATACTAAGCAACTTAGCTAATTGTTTAGCAACTTCAGTCTTGCCAACACCGGTAGGGCCTGCAAATAAGAAACTTCCAATTGGTTTATTAAGTTCTCGTAATCCAGAACGTGATAACTTAATCGCGGCTGATAATGAGCTAATCGCTCGATCTTGGCCAAAAACTAACATTCGTAGATTACGTTCTAAGTAGCGTAAATTTTCTTTATCCGAAGAAGAAAGATTTTTTGGTGGAATACGCGCAATATTAGCTAATACTTCTTCAATTTCATGTCTACCAATCACTTTTTTGCGTTTTGAGGGTGGCAGTAATGTTTGTCGTGCTCCCGCCTCATCAATCACATCAATCGCTTTATCAGGTAAAAAACGATCGGTAATATAACGTGCTGCAAGTTCTGCAGCAGACTTAAGCGCAGCTTGAGTGTAATGAACACCATGGTGGCTTTCAAAGCGGCTCTGTAATCCACGTAAAATCTTATAAGTTTGCTCGACAGTAGGCTCTGGCACATCAATTTTTTGAAAGCGCCGAGTTAACGCCCGGTCTTTTTCAAAAATATTACGGTATTCCTGATAAGTTGTTGAACCCATGCAGCGGATTTCTCCACTTGTTAATAAAGGTTTCATTAAATTAGAGGCATCAATAGTGCCGCCTGAAGCAGCACCTGCACCAATTAAGGTATGAATTTCGTCAATAAAGACAATCGCGCCTGGAGTTTGTTTAAGTTCTTTTAATACACCCTTAAAGCGTTTTTCAAAATCACCTCGGTATTTAGTCCCCGCTAATAGCACCCCCAAATCTAATGAGTAAATAGTGCTTTGTGCGATAGGTTCAGGTGCTTTGCCTTCCACTACCAATTGAGCTAGTC
>JBAUEV010000215.1:0-23784 GCA_049678805.1 Gammaproteobacteria bacterium | reverse complement strand
CTCATAATGTGCAGAGCTTGCCTCTAGAATTATTACAGATGACTTCGCATTACAATATCTTTTAAGTCTTTTCGCAAACCAAAGCTGCACAAGGCTGCTGCCAACATAAACAGAGGTATAATTAATAATTCTCGCCAATTTATCCGTGCTACGAGGGGTTTATTTTCAAAATAACGTCCTAAGGACATACCCACAATTCCAACAATTAGGAAAAATAAAAAGATACAACAACCGGTGTAAGAAAGAACTGGTTGAGAAATAAGATTGGAAATTGCTGTTAGAATAATCAGTATTATGGTCATAATGACGGCCAAGTATATGTCTAAAAAATAGTAATAGACGAGTAACGCCACCATGCCTACCCAGGAAAAATTAAACGCAAAAAGGTTGGGGACACTGAGGTGAAACCACCCTAGAAAAATAAGGGCGGCGAACAATAGGCAGAAAATACCTATATATTCGAGAGTTTGTGTAATAGGTTTACTACGCTGCTGTGCGTAGTAGCTTAATTGCTCGACTAACGATTGCATAGCAAGCTCCTTTAGCTGTTAGCCTCAATATTTCACGCATCTGTCATAGTATTTGGGTTCTGTCTTGGCTTGTCAATCGTTATAATGGGTGTAGACAATGAAATTTAGAGGTTCACAATGCCATCTGCCTTAGCAAGTTTTCCTGCCGTCCGTATGCGGCGTTTACGACAACAAGCGAAGTTACGCGATTTGATACGCGAAACCGATGTGCGAGTTAATGATTTAATTTTGCCTTTATTTATTCGTCATGGCGAGGGTTGCAGAAACCCTATCACCTCCCTGCCAGGCCATTATCAGCTCAGTATTGACCAGCTCGCATCCGAAATTCAAAGCATTACTCAGTTGGGAATTCCAGGAGTTATGTTATTTGGTATTCCCGAGATAAAAGATGCGACAGGTTCTGATGCTTACCATTCTGATGGAATAATTCAACGCGCTATACGTACCATCAAGTCCTTAGCTCCTGAATTATTGGTGATTACCGATGTTTGTTTTTGTGAATATACCGATCATGGGCATTGTGGAGTTGTACACGAACGGCCAGCTCATCGCGACGTAGATAACGATGCCACACTGACTTTGTTGGCTAAGCAAGCAATCAGTCATGCACAAGCAGGCGCAGATATTGTTGCGCCGAGTGGAATGATGGATGGCATGATTCAAGCAATACGCACCGCTTTGGATGAAGCAAATTTTAATCATTTGCCTATTTTGAGTTACGCAGCTAAATATGCTTCGGCTTTTTATGAGCCTTTTCGTGAAGCGGCTGAGGGTGCGCCGAAATTTGGTGATCGTCGCACTTATCAAATGGACCCTGCTAATGGCAATGAGGCATTACGCGAGACTGCACTTGATATAGCAGAAGGTGCTGATATGTTGCTAGTGAAACCAGCACATACTTATTTAGATGTGATTTATCGCATTAAGCAAGCACATCCTGGCGTGCCGATAGCGGCTTATCATGTCAGCGGTGAGTTTGCGATGATTAAAGCGGCGGCAGCGAATGGTTGGGTGAATGAGCGCAAATCAGTATTGGAAGTATTAACAGCCATAAAACGCGCCGGTGCGGATTTTATTGTTACGTATTTTGCAAAAGAGGTAGCAAGTTGGTTAGAGTAACGAAATGAGCTTTGAGAATGATATAAAAATGATATAAATAGGAGTTGTTAAATTTATATATGGAGCGTATTTATGAAAGTTCAAGCCAAAATTCAGATTAAAGAAGGCATGCCCATTGAGATCGATATTTTCGAGGATGGATTAGAAATTCACAAACTTCAATCTGAAAAAAAACTAACATTTCCATTTAGTGAGTCAGAGTTGCTGAAAGGAATAACACCCCGCACGGCACATGCCGATATTATAAGTAAGTCGCCCGGATGAAGCGTAAGCGGAATCCAGTACAGGATTCTAAAACTTTAAAATGAAGTATTCGAATGATACAGTGAAATGATGGTTAAAGTAAAAACAGTTTATACCTGTACCGAATGCGGTGCACAAGCGCCCCAATGGGCTGGACAATGTAGCGATTGCGGGGTTTGGAATACTTTAATAGAAGAAACCGCAGCATCCCCTCCACAACGCCAAAGCCGTTTTGCTGGTTACGCACCTGGAATAGATACTAAAGTACAACGACTCATTGAAGTCGCATTGCACGATCAACCGCGTTTTATGACTGGCTTAAGCGAACTTGATCGCGCATTAGGTGGGGGATTGGTGGCGGGTTCAGTAGTACTTATCGGTGGCAATCCAGGTATTGGTAAATCAACGTTATTACTGCAAGCTTTATGTCATCTTAGTCAACAATCTCCAGCTTTATATGTCACAGGTGAGGAATCATTGCAACAAGTGGCAATGCGTTCACACCGAATTGGTTTACCGCATGACAAACTACAAGTAGTTGCTGAAACTCAAGTTGAACGTATTGTCCAATTGGCAATGCAATCTAAACCTCGTTTTATGGTCGTGGATTCGATTCAAACGGTATACACCGAATTACTGCAATCAGCACCTGGTAGCGTTGGGCAAGTACGGGAAAGTGCTGCACAATTAGTAAGGTATGCCAAACAAATGGGCACGGCATTATTTTTAGTGGGGCATGTTACCAAAGAAGGCACCTTGGCCGGACCGCGCGTGTTGGAACACATGGTAGATACAGTATTGTATTTTGAAGGTGAATCAGAGAGTCAATGGCGGATAATTCGAGCAGTGAAAAATCGGTTTGGTGCTGTGAATGAATTGGGTGTGTTTGGTATGACGGAGCGAGGTTTGCGTGAAGTCAGTAATCCGTCAGCCATTTTTCTTTCTCGCGCCGGCGAGTCTGCATCAGGCAGTGTGGTAACTGTTACATGGGAGGGAAGTCGGCCACTGTTGGTAGAAGTGCAGGCTTTAGTAGATGAAAGTCATTTAGCAAATCCGCGGCGAGTAACAGTAGGTTTAGAACAAAATCGCTTGGCAATGTTATTAGCAGTTTTGCATAGGCATGGAGGGGTTGCAAGTTATAATCAAGATGTTTTTGTTAACGTAGTGGGTGGGGTACGAATTATTGAGACTGCAGCTGATTTAGCATTATTATTTGCTATTTTGTCCAGTTTGAAAAATCGTCCTTTACCGGCCGATTTAGTGTTGTTTGGCGAAGTAGGTTTGTCAGGCGAAATTCGTCCGGTGCAAAGTGGCCAGGAGCGTTTGCGCGAAGTGGCTAAACATGGTTTTAAGCGCGCAATTGTACCGAGTGCTAATAAACCCAAAAAGAATATTGAAGGATTACAGGTTATTGCTGTCTCAACTTTAGCACAAGCATTGCAGCATTTTTGAGGCTAGTGAATCCTCTCTTTCGTTTTGTGCTCCATCCCACAAAGCCATTCGTCCTTCGAGACAGCCGCATCCCGTTCGTCCTGAGGAGCGGCACAAAGTGCCGCGTCTCGAAGGACGCGGCTTCCTCAGGACGAACGAGAAAAATCAAACCCGTTCATCCTGAGGAGCAGCACAAAGTGCTGCGTCTCGAAGGACGCGGCTTCCCCTCAGGACGAACGAGAAAAATCAAACCCGTTCACCCTGAGGAGCGGCACAACGTGCCGCGTCTCGAAGGGCCTAATAACTAGTCGCACCAAACGACATTGCCCATTCGCTAGCAGGGAACCTTCAACCAGCGCCTCCACCGACTTTTCAAAACTTTCTAGAGTATATCGTTTAGAGTAAAATAGCTTTTTTATAAATAATTAGGAAAAAAGTATGTATCGCCATGATATGAGCATTGCCGGATTTGATGCTGAACTGGCAGCGGCAATTCAACACGAGCAACAACGCCAAGAAGACCATATCGAATTAATCGCCTCAGAAAATTACGTAAGTCCACGCGTTTTCGAAGCACAAGGGTCAGTGCTAACCAATAAATATGCGGAAGGCTATCCAGGCAAACGTTATTACGGCGGATGTGAATTTGTAGATATTGTCGAAGAACTGGCTCTCAAACGTGCCAAACAATTGTTTAATGCCGATTATGCCAATGTGCAACCCCATTCCGGTTCGCAAGCCAATGCTGCCGCCTATATGGCTTTGTTAGAACCAGGTGATTGTGTTCTTGGCATGGGGTTGTCTGAAGGTGGCCATTTGACCCATGGTTCTAAGGTCAATTTTTCCGGCAAACTATATCATGCAGTATCGTATGGGGTAGATCATAAAACCGGTTTAATTGATTATGACCAGGTCGAGCAGTTAGCACGTGAACATAAACCTAAAATGATTATGACCGGTTTTTCAGCTTATTCGCGCATCGTTGACTGGTTACGATTTCGGCAGGTTGCTGATGCAGTTGGTGCCTATTTAGTTGCCGATATTGCGCATGTGGCAGGATTAATAGCAGTCGGGCTGTATCCCTCACCCGTAGCAATTGCCGATATAACCACTTCTACCACCCATAAAACATTGCGCGGTCCCCGTGGTGGTTTAATTTTGGCAAAAGCTAATCCGGAAATTGAGAAAAAAATTAATTCAGCTATTTTCCCAGGTTTACAAGGTGGGCCTTTGATGCATGTGATCGCTGCCAAAGCAGTGGCTTTCAAAGAAGCGCTTTCCCCTGAATTTAAGGAATATCAACAACAAATTCTAAAAAATGCACAAGCAATGGCCCAAGTGATGGTGGAACGTGGTTACCAAGTGGTTTCGGGGGGTACGGATAATCATTTATTTTTAGTTGATTTAAGTGAGAAAAATATTACTGGTAAAGATGCTGAAACCATACTGGGCAACGCTAACATTACCCTGAACAAAAATGCTGTGCCAGGTGATACGCGTTCACCTTTTATTACGAGCGGTTTACGCATAGGTACCCCAGCCGTTACAACGCGGGGATTTAAGGAACAAGAAGTACAAAAATTGGCCGGTTGGGTATGCGATGTGTTGGATGATTTGCAAAATGCTGCCACCATCGCGCGTGTTAAACGTCAGGTATTAGAAATTTGCCAGCGATTTCCGGTGTATACTTAATTGACTGCTAGTTAGGCAATCCTCTAGCATTCCTAGCATAAACCTAACTTTAATTGGCGGAAAATAAAATGCAATGTCCATTTTGTGGTACGCAAGAAACAAAAGTTATTGATTCGCGTTTAGTAGGCGGAGGAAATGAAATACGACGGCGACGCGAGTGTTTGCAATGCTCAGAGCGCTTTACCACTTATGAAGTAGCCGAGCTCATCATGCCTAAAATTGTGAAACGCGATGGACGCCGTAGTCCGTTTGATGAAACTAAATTACGCGCAGGAATGATGAAAGCCTTAGAAAAACGACCCATTAGCGTTGAGCAAGTTGAAGCTGCCATTAACCGCATTAAACACCATTTACGTGCACTGGGTGAAAGAGAAATCAATTCCAAGCTCGTGGGTGAAGCACTGATGGCGGAATTACGCCTACTCGATCAAGTGGCTTATGTGCGTTTTGCTTCTGTGTACCGCAGTTTTGAGGACGTGAATGCCTTTCGTGAAGAGATTGCCAAACTCGAAGATCAACAATAGACTGCTCAGAAACGACTAGGATTACCCCGACGGCATTCTAAAATTATTTGACAATTGTTGTCGTGTACAGAGCGACCCTGGCCTAAAATCAAAATATTAAGTGGTGTTTAACATTATGACAGTCAACAATAAAGCTCGCCATCGAGCGCGGCGTCTAGCGTTGCAGGGTCTTTATCAATGGCAGTTTACGCAACACCCCGTTGCGGATATTGAAGCTAACTTGCTTGTCAGCAGCAAAGATAGTGAGATTGACGAAGCTTATTTTAAAGAACTATTACACGGTGTCATCCATGAAGTTAGCGAAATTGATACCACCTTGCAGCCAGCTGTCAATCGTTCCTTAGCAGGGCTAACGCCTATCGAGCTGACGGTATTGCGCATTGCAGTTTATGAACTATTGCATCGTTTAGATATACCGTGGCGGGTAGTCATCAATGAGGCTTTAGAATTAAATAAAACATTTGGTACGCAAGAAGGCTATCGTTTTGTCAATGGTGTGTTGGACGTATTAGCACACCAATTGCGTTCTGCTGAAATTGGCTGAGAGCAACATGTCTCTGAATGAATTTGAGATTATCAAAAACTATTTCCAACCCATTGAGGGCAGTCGATCGGATGTAAAAATGGGTATTGGCGATGATGCAGCGGTAGTGCTGCCACCGCCAGGACAGCGTTTGGTCATGGCAATAGATACTCTGGTAGCAGGGATACATTTCCCGCAGCAGACTACACCTTATGACATTGGCTACAAAGCACTTGCTGTGAATCTCAGTGACCTTGCTGCAATGGGTGCGGAGCCGAGTTGGGTGCTATTAGCCTTAACTTTGCCTGAAGCGGATGAAGCTTGGCTAAAGAAGTTTTGTGCTGGGCTAAACCATTTACTGCATGAATATCGTTTGCAACTTATAGGCGGCGACACCACCCGAGGTCCTCTTACTATAACCATTCAAACATGTGGTTTCTTGCCTCTGGATAAAGGATTATTTCGCAATGGTGCTAAACCGGGCGATTTGATCTTTGTAACCGGTGATCTCGGGGATGCCGGCTTAGCATTAAGTTTTTTGCAAAACCAAGTTTCCATTCCGGTTAGCGATCAAGAAACGATCTTACAACGTTTCAATCGTCCAACACCGCGGGTACCGGAAGGACTTTGGTTGCGGGACATAGCGAGTGCTGCCATTGATATTTCGGATGGTTTGGCGGCTGACTTGGGTCATGTGTTACAAGCGAGTGGAGTAGGCGCTACATTAAAGTTGCAGGACTTGCCCCTATCTTCAGTGATGAAAAAAACTGTGAATGAGCAACACGCTTGGGAACTTGCTTTGACAGCAGGAGATGATTATGAACTTTGCTTTACCATTCCTGCTACGCAGCGAACTTATGTGGAACGTATTTTTGCTGAAAAATTTACTACGCGTTGCCAATGTATTGGAGTGATAGAGGAAAAACTTGGCTTACGATTAATTAATCCGACGGGTGATTTTTTTCAACTAAGCAATAAAGGTTATACCCATTTTGGGTAATCTAATTCAGCTATAACCTTGCCAGCTTGTATTTCTCATTACACGTAATGTGATGGCTTATTCAACCGATTTTTCTTCTGCCATTCTTTCATATCAATATTTATATCGTTGTAAAATAACAGAAAAATAAAAAAGCTTAATGTAATGCTATACATGAGACTTAAGTTATCCACAGTATCTGTTGATAACTCTGTGGATATTGAACCCATAACTGAGCCAAAGCATTGTTCTAGCCCTATCATTAACAATTTGCCTAGGAATTGACCAATATTAATTTTTATTTTTAATATCATATATTTGTAATAAAAATTTGAAGTTATTATTAATAAATAAACCTAAGTTGCCCATTAAACCAGTAATGATGAGGGGGGGCTGTGCATAATTTAAAAACACGAGGGCGTACCCTTGATGCAGCGTTAACGGAATAAAGGAAGTCCTTCGTTTTATTTTGACATCGAAAGATACCAAATTCCCCTTACGCTTCGTCCAGGCTAGATTCCTGAAATGAGCGTTATGCAGAATCCAAATGGAATAATCAAAAACGACTACTGGACTTGGCAAAAAAGTTTCTGGATAATAATAAGTAGATCGGAGGCTGTATTAACAATTATTGCTTACCTTGCTGTTAAAATAAAAATAATTAGAAGGTTTGCGTATTTGTGGCAATTCATGTGAGAATAGCATGAGCGCCTCAGATTAAGGCCAGGTATCCACAGATATCAAGGATACTCGCGAGGTGACCGTTACAGATTTTTAGAGAGGTTATGCTATGGCAGTTCGTCAAAAGGGTAAGGTAAAGTGGTTTAACAGCAAGAAAGGGTATGGTTTCATTCAATGTGAAGATGGCAAAGATGCTTTTGTCCATTTTAACAGTATCGAAGCCGAAGGGTATCGTACTCTCAATGAAGGTCAGGAAGTTGAGTTTACCCTCAAAAATGGTGATAAAGGTCTTCAAGCTGAAAATGTTAAGGCCGCAGTTACAGATCGAGAAGAATAAACAAATCCGTGATTGATAGCGCAGCCTTCTTTGAACAGTGTTCTCAAAGAGGGCTGATTCGTAAGTTCAAGCTTGGTTTTCAATTGCAATATCAAATTTTTCCCATTGCATGCTAATTCACTAAGGTGACATTATGACTGTTCGGACGCGATTTGCGCCCAGCCCTACCGGTTTCTTACATATCGGTGGTGCGCGCACGGCTTTGTATTGTTGGCTCTTCGCACGCAGACATCATGGGGCTTTTATTCTACGTATTGAAGATACCGATCGCGAGCGTTCTACCCAGCAATCCATTGATGCCATTTTGGATAGCATGGCATGGCTGCAACTGGATTACGATGAAGGTCCTTTTTATCAAACACAGCATTTTACTCGTTACCGAGAAGTGCTAGATCAACTTTTGGCCGAAGGTAAAGCTTATCGCTGTAATTGCAGCAAAGAACGTTTAGAAGCTTTACGTGCCGAGCAATTGGCCAACAAACAAAAGCCGCGCTACGACGGTTATTGCCGTGAGCGCAATTTACCAGCCAGTAATGAACCCTTCGTCATTCGGTTTCGTAACCCTTTGACAGGTGAGGTCACGTTTGAGGATCAGGTACGTGGTAAAGTAACCTTTGCTAATAATGAATTGGATGACTTAATTCTAGCGCGTAGTAATGGTACGCCTACCTACAATTTTACCGTAGTAGTGGATGACTGGGATATGCGTATTACCCATGTCATTCGTGGTGATGACCATTTGAATAATACCCCACGGCAGATTAATATCCTCAAAGCTTTGGGAGCGCAACCCCCGATTTATGCCCATTTACCAATGATTTTAGGCCCCGATGGCAAACGTTTTTCAAAACGCCATGGGGCTGAAAGCGTTATGCAATACCGTCAAGATGGTTTTTTACCCGACGCATTATTGAATTATTTAGTGCGCTTAGGTTGGTCGCATGGCGATCAAGAAATTTTTTCGCGTGCCGAAATGATTAATTATTTTGACCTCAGAGATATCAATAAAGCACCAGCTGCCTATAATCGAGATAAATTATTATGGTTGAATCAGCATTATATTAAAAACGCTGATCCGTCTTATGTCGCCGAGCAACTTGCGTGGCAATTGAGTGGTAGAGGTGTCCAAGTAACGCAGAATCCCCCATTGACAGAGATTGTTGCAGTGCAGCGGGAGCGGAGTAAGACATTAGCTGAAATGGCGGAGAAAAGCCGATTTTTTTATGCGGAAATTCAAAGTTATTCTGCTGAAGCGCAACAGCACTTAACCACTGAAGCATTGCCTATGCTGAAAAAAATTTCCCAGCAACTAGCAGAATTAACCGATTGGCAAAGTGCACCGATACATCAATTATTAGCTGATATTGCAACGCAAGCTGATTGGAAAATGGCCAAAGTAGCACAACCCATTCGCGCTGCAATAACAGGTACTACCGTTTCTCCGCCAATTGATATTACCCTGCAATTACTTGGGCGTGAAAAAACCTTAGTGCGTTTACAGCAAGCCATCAATTGGATACAAGAAGAAAACCACGGTGAAGACAAATAAAGCTAAACATCCTATGAAGCCAAGCAATCAAGCCACTTGACAGTTAAGCCTCTCGCTGCCTAGAATGCAGCGCTTGATATGGGGGGCTATAGCTCAGTTGGGAGAGCGCTTGCATGGCATGCAAGAGGTCAGCGGTTCGATCCCGCTTAGCTCCACCAAGTAGTTTTATTTAGAGATAATTTTATTGTTGCATGATGAGTTTAATACAGGGAGTTTAACTCGTCCCCATCGTCTAGAGGCCTAGGACATCGCCCTTTCACGGCGGTAACGGGGGTTCGAATCCCCCTGGGGACGCCAATTATAAAAATCCTCACGAAGAGAGGGTTTTTATAATTGGTTCTGCGGGGATGAGAACCCCGGTTCGACAAAAATGCAGGAAAGCATTTTTGGACGCTGCGCAAGCAGCGCCCGAAGGGCGAAGGCCAGGATGGCCTGAGTCAATCCCCCAAGGGACGCCAATTACCAAAGACTTCACCTTTCTGTTGCACGACCAAAACACAAAAAAATAATAAAATAAAAAGATAAAATGAATAAATGTTTTGAGAGAATCAAATAAAATATAAAGGGATCGAAAATGCAGCGGACGGAAAGATATTTTTTTGACACAATGCTCAGAAGAATAAAAAATAATGAGAGCACATTAACTTCCTTAGATTTCTCTACATCTGTTGGCATAGACTTTTTATGCCAATTCTTAACGGGGAATGTAACCCTTAAAACTTTAATCCTTGCGGGAAATGATTTAAATGAGGTAAATAACAATCATCCCCTAAGCACTACTTTCGAGAAAGTTTTAAAGAGAAATAGCTCAACAGAATTACCCGTATTTGCATAGAACACCTAGATATTAGTTCAATGAACCTTTAATGTAGCGGGCAATCTTAAATAATATCATCAAAAGGAGAAAATGATGGGAAAGCGAAATAAAAAATTAACTACACAACGAAAAAAAAGAATTGATCCACCGGCAGAATCCACTCACTTATCCGAATCCCCTTCTTTATTTCTTTCACGGCGAACGTTGTTCCTAGGTATTACTGGCTTAGTAGGGGCTTATTACACTTATATACAGGCCTCTGAAATGGCAACTTCCGACAGTGAAAGAGTTATTGTAGGAGAAGCCATGACCCCCATGCTCCAAGATCTGGCTATGACAGCCATGGGGATCACTGGGTATTCATTAACTTCTTTGCCGCTTTTGTTAGGTATTTCTCAATATTTAGGCCGAGAAAATAACAAATTAGCACTCTCTATAGCGATAGCAGAACAGGTGATTGCTAATGGGGTGCCTGTATATGGCCTAATTAATTTTGATGCAAAAGAAAAATTTTTTACGGCAGTGGAAAAAGGTGAAATTGATGAAATAAAAAAATTAGCTCCCACCGTGAATGGTGTGAACATTCAAGATGCAGAAGGTAACACCGCCGCTCATCTGGCAGTTAAATACATTGTAAATGAACATTTACGTCAGGAAGTTTTAGAAACGTTGGTAGAGTTAGGAGCAAATCTTGAGATAAAAAATTATCCAATCAGCGGCTGGGTTTTTGGATCTTATCCTGGGCAAACTTCCTTGGAGTTATTAAAAGAAAAAGGTGCTACTTCAAATTGGATCGCTTATTTAGAACAAAGGCAACGCTTCATATATGAGGCTCAAAGAGAAAAAGAAGCTGAGGTGATACGTAAAAAGAACATAAATAAGCATAAAGAAGAAATAACAAAAGGGATTAGTGAATTATGTAAAGCAGTGAAAATTAATGATCCAAAAACAGTTAAAGAAAAAGAAAAATTTATTACCCAAGCTGAGATTAGTACACAGCAAGAATTGTTACTTGAAGCTATTAAGTTAAATAGTAACGAAATTGTAAGTATTTTTCTTACTCAACAAGTGAATGTTAATTTTCAAGATAATGATGGCAATGCGCCACTTCATTATGCCATTGAAAAAAAAAACCTCGATATGGTAAAACTCTTGTTTAATCATGGTGCTTATGCATTACCCATCAATAATCAAAATGAAACACCCTACCATATTGCTGCAAAAAAAAATCACCCATCCGTTCTTGAATTCGTTTTAAGTAAAGATAATGACAGATCTTCTTCGATTAATTTTAAAGATAGAAATGAAAACTCCCCTCTTATAGTCGCTCTAGAAAACAACCATCTTGATCTTGCGAATATTCTCTTAGAGAAAGGGGCGAGTGTTAACGTAGCAGACAATGCTGGCAACACTCCTCTGATGTTGGCTCTAAAGGCGGGACATACTAATTTTGCACGAGCTTGTGCGGAAAAATACGCTGCCTCATTAGGGAATATGAATAGTAAAGGACAAGATCCTATTATAATTTCAGTATTTAAAAATAGCCAACTTATAAAAGATTTTGTAAAGGAAACACACATAGATGTTAATCATCAGGATATCGACAATAAATCAGCGCTTATTTACAGTGTAATTTACGGTTGGCATACGTCATTCAATGCACTTATAGCGCATGAAAAAATTGATCCTAATATTTCCGATGGAAAAGGTACAGCATTGCACTATGCAGCGGAAAAGCCATTAGAAAAATCAATTATGGTAGAAAAACTTATAGATAAGGGTGCTAACCTTGATCTGAAAAATTCAGAAGGAAATACAGTTGTACACTTGTTAATAATCAATAAAGCACCTGAACTACTTGATAAAGTTATCGCAAAAAGAGCCAACATTAATATTATTAATGGCGAAGGTAATTCTCCCATTCATTTGGCTCTTCGGCATAGAGAGGAAGATATAGGTATCACTTTAAAGCTAGTAAGCCATGGTGCAGATCTTAAACAAAAAAACAATAGTGGCTTTACAGCGATTGAAATCGCATTTCTAACACTAAGACATGAGATTATCGAGAAAGTGGTGAGTTTGAACCCCCAATTAAAAGAATGGAAAAACGAATATGGATATTCTCTGTATCAGATCGGTGAAATTATACTAGAGCGCTTAAATGATGGTTGTCAAATGAATGAAGCAAATAACGCTAATGTAATTGATGGGAAAAAGCAGTATATCAATGCTGTAACCACTTATATACAACCTGTTCTTAACTGTCCTCAAGATCGTACAAACCTCCTAAGGAACACCCTTAATAATATGATGAAACTGGTCGAGTATACCACCTATGAAAAATTGATGGATGGTGGGAGATGGCTAAATGATTTAACTGAAAAAGTAGACGACTTGCGTGGAACAACAAAAGGTACAACAAAGAAAGAGATCGTTAAATACACATTAAAATATGGGGACAAATTTGTTGGAGTAGCTGGAGTAGGAGGTCTTATAGGAGGAGGAGCGATAGGAGTACGTTTTTTTGGTCGTAAAAAAGAACGTAAAACTGAGGAAAGCCCGAGATTACTGTTGAACGTTAATATAACGGTTAATGAATTCCAAAATTTAAGCAAAAATCAAAGGACAAATTTCATTGATCGAATAGAAAAGGGTGTGCGTTTAGGAAATGATGCTGACCTTTTAAGAGGAATGCAATTATGCAATAGTCTACTGGATAACCTAATGACAAGTAGTCCAGGTGCTATTGATCTGTTTTGCGTTAGAGCCTATGGACTACATAGACAAGAAAAATGGGAGGAAGCTAACTTCTTATGTCAGAATATTTTGATCCGAAATTCCGGCTATGCTAGGGCGCAACAATTACAAGCAGTGATCGCTAAAAGACCAGACCGACTGTTGAACGTTAATATAACGGTTAATGATTTCGAAAATTTAAAAAGAAATCAAAGGACGAATTTCATTAATCAAATAGAAGAGGGTGTGCGTTTTGGGAATGATGCTGATCTTTTAAAAGGGATGCGATTATGCGAAAGGTTACTGGCAATTAATCCAGATGCGGTTGATCTCCTTTGCGTTAAAGCCTGTGGTTTATATGGACAAGGACAATTGAATGAAGCTAGGACTTTATGTGACGATATTTTGGAGATAAATCGCAATTATGTTAAAGCACAAGAACTCCGCGAAGAAATCACTGCAAATCAAAACGTTGCAGATGTATGATAGCTTTTACAAGCGAGTGCAGTGAAGCGCGGATAAACACATTTACTCCTCCTGACCGCCTACGTGCAGCAGTTTGTCCGGTGTTGTTGCATAATTCCCAAGTCTTCGTCATTGCGAGGCCGTTTTTTGGCCGAAGCAATCCATCTTCAAAACCTGGATTGCCACGTCGCTTCGCTCCTCGCAATGACGAAAAAAACTGGGTACCGCGGACAAACCACGGTACGTAGGCAGTGGGGGGCGAGCGGTACGTAGGCGGCGGAGCATCATACTGAAAATTCTGCATATAACGGCAAATGATCTGAAAGTCGCTTCCAAGGTTCTTGTTTCAGGCGAGCACATAATTCAGGTTTCACGCCGCGAAAATAAATGCGATCAACTTGCAAGGTGGGACGCCAAGCGGGAAAAGACCGTGCGTGATTGCCAGTTAATACTTTAAAAACTTCACGTAATTCGAGGTCTTGTTCAAGATGTGCTTCGGCATGACCACGCCAATCATTAAAATCACCACCAATAATTAATGGTTCATTATGTGGTACGTGCGATTCAATGCGTTGACAGAGCGTAATGAGTTGTTGCTCACGTTCAATTTTAAATAATCCTAAATGAATGCAGAGCGCATGCAGTTTGAAGTGCAACTCAGGAATTTCAATTACACCATGCAGAATACTACGACTGGCAGTAGGGTAGGGCGAGACATCAATGTTTTCCCACGAAACGATAGGGTATTTGCTCAAAATAGCATTACCGTGATGGCCTTCTTCATAAATGGCGTTCTTCGCATACGCATGGTGCGACCAAAGTTGGTCAGCAAGAAATTCAAATTGTGACTCTGTTGGCCAGTTGGTGATATGAGTTCGGTGCTTAAAATGTTCGCCTTGTATTTCTTGTAAAAAAACGAGATCAGGATGAATAATTGTCAAAGCTTCGCGGATTTCGCGTAAAACAAAGCGAGCATTACCCGGGCTAAATCCTTTATGGATGTTGTAAGTTAACACTTTTAAATGAAAATCAGAATTTATCATTTTACACCCGGCTTATAAAATTAAAATGCCTATATCCAATACTTCAAATACAATAATAACTTACCAATGAACCTTTGGTAGAACGGACGAACCCGCCAATTAGATAACGATATTTCCCGCGAGTTTTTCAGGTCAATAAGAAATTGTTGCTCAATCGCCTGCTTGCCTTGAGGATCACAAATATTAACGTCTGCTTCTAAATCATGCAGTAAACTGCGATGATTAAGATTGCTAGAACCGACAATCACCCAATCATCCATCATCAAAACTTTAGCGTGTATATTGCTGGGTAAATATTCAAAAATGCGCACACCTGCTTTTAATAAATTATAATAAAAAGCGCTCGAAGCCCAGGTCATAAAGAATATGTCTGAATCTTTTGGTAATAAAATTCGCACATCAAGATTGTCTTCAGCTTTTTCAATAATACTACGCAGCAAAAAATTATCCGGTACAAAGTAAGCGTTTGTCATCCAAATACGCTTTTTACATTGCAACATGCGGTGCAATAAATCCTTATATAAGAGACGTCGGCGATGACGAGTATTATTAATCCGAAATATTGGATTGGTATTTATTTGCCGGAACATTTTACGTAAACGTTCTTTTATTGGCTGATGGTCCCAAGCAGCATTAAAAGCATCAGCCAAAGGTTGTAAGTCAGCGCCAGTAATTTTAACTGCCGTATCACGCCAACCTTTGCCCTTTTGTTGTTCACTTAAATGGTCTTGAGTGATGTTGAAACTGCCTACATAGGCGATGCGGTTATCTATCAGACAAATTTTACGATGGTTGCGCGAATTAATTTTTAAGAATAAATAAATCATTTTTAACAGAAAGGGAGTACGAACATGACTGCGACTCCAGTGCCAAGTTCGCCAAGGGAAAGGGTGGAAGATTCGTGTTTGAATCCCTACTCGTTCTAAATCCAAAGTTAATTTTCCACCCCAAAGTGAGCTGCCAGCGCCATCTACTAAAATTCTAACTTGCACGCCGCGTTGTGCAGCTTTTATGAGTTCTTTTGCTACCTCTTGACCCAGTGGGTCTGGATTAAAAATGTAAGTTTCCAAAGCGATCGTTTGGGTAGCTGCTCGCAAATCCGTCAACAAGGATGCAAAATAACTATCCCCACTGGAGAAGATAGTTTGCTGTATCATGGCAGCGGAGAATCTGATGTGGCTTTGGGGTTTTTTACGAAATTTTGGATATACGCTAAAGCTTCTTCAGGTGAGTCGGTTATTAACATTTTGCGAACATCTGATTCTTCAATCGTCCCTTGTTTTACAAGTACTTCCTGAAAAAAAATTAATAAGGGTTCCCAGAATTTACAGCCCATTAGCACTAAAGGAAAACCATAAATTTTACCCGTTTGCATCAATGTCGCCATTTCAAATAACTCATCTAAAGTGCCAAAGCCGCCTGGCATGACGATAAAGGCCAATGAGTATTTGGTGAGCATTACTTTGCGAACGAAGAAATAGCGAAAAGTGATCCATTTATCGAGATAGTCATTGGGAGCTTGTTCGGCAGGAAGACGAATATTGCAACCAATTGAACGCCCACCCGCTTCTTTAGCACCGCGGTTGGCAGCTTCCATAATACCCGGCCCACCACCAGTCATGACGGTAAAACCTGCATCGGCCAAACGATGTCCCATTTCGCGTGCCATTTCATAATATTCATGATTAACGTTAAAACGAGCAGAACCAAAAATCGTAACGCAATTTTGGATATCATGAAAAGCATAAAATCCTTTTACGTATTCGGCAAAAATTCGAAACGAGCGGATAATTTCAGTAAAAAAACCTTCGCCACCTGCTAAAAAACGTCCTTCTTCAGAGTTGCTAATCCGCTTATGCCATAAGAGTGACCTAAGCAAATTATTTTTTTGTGGTGGTTGCTGAGGTTGTTGGTCCTTGTTCTTACTCATTGGATTCGTCAGTTTCATCCTTACAAATTTTGAGCTTGTTAGCACGAGCAAATTCTAAAATAGACTCATATAAAACAGGATTAGAATCTTTAAGTTTGTGGTCTAATACCACACATTTATAACCGTCTTTCATAATGGGTTGTAACAAGGGAGAATAATAAATGCGGTGGCTATGAAAAGTTGAAAGATTACCACTCATGCGCTCTGCCCAATCGCTGGGACGAAAAGCTTCCCCGGATTCGGTAACGCCTTCAATAATGATTTTGGATGACTTCTTGTTCATAAATACAGCTTTCACGTTGCGACTGATAAAGAACCAGCCGTTGCCTACTGTAGAAGAAATCCCTATCTTTCAATGACTTGCATTATTACTTGCCAGCCACCTATCCTTGTCACTGGATTACATTATCATTATACCATACCATAGTTACTAAACAGGGCGGAAGACATGAATGATAGTAAACTAGAAGAAATGCGGCGCGCGCGCGGTATTTATTTGCTCCCTAACGTATTTACGGTAACTGCGTTATTTGCGGGTTTTTACTCCATAGCAATTGCTATGCATCGCCATTTTGATAATGCCGCGATAGCTATTTTTGTTGCCATGATTATGGACAATCTGGATGGGCGCATTGCCCGTCTTACCAATACTGAGACTGCCTTTGGGGCACAATTGGATAGCTTATCCGACATGATTGCGTTTGGTGTTGCACCAGCGCTGGTGGTTTATAGCTGGTCGTTATATAACTTGGGTAATGCGGGGTGGTTAACATCTTTTGTTTTTATGGTAGCAGTGGCATTACGTTTGGCGCGGTTTAATACGCAATTGCATAAAAGCGACAAACGCTATTTTCAAGGATTATCCAGTCCAGCGGGCGCTGGTATCATTGCTAGTGTGGTATGGCTAGGCCACGAGTACCAGATTGATGGTGAAAAAATAGGTTTGTTTGTTGCACCACTCACTGTGATCGTTGGTTTATTAATGGTGAGTAATATTCGTTATCGTAGTTTTAAGGATTTTGATCTAAAAGGGCGCGTACCCTTTGTGGCGTTATTGGTATTGATTCTGATTTTTGTACTGATTTCGTTTAGTCCTCCAGAAGTTTTATTTCTTGGATTTGTACTCTATGGATTGTCAGGCCCAGTAACATGGTTGTGGTTTATGCGTAAAAAATATAAATTTCGTAAAGAAAGAGCTTTAAAGCGGCTTGAGAAAAATCATCATGAGAATCTTTGATCGTTCATTCCTGACTCAAATAGTGCAACGACAATTTCAGATAACGCTGTTTTTAGGATTTTTCTCAGGATTACCGATTGCCTTATGTGGTAGCACGTTACAAGCTTGGTTCACTGTAGCGGGGATTAACATTGTTGCAATTAGCATGTTATCCCTGGTTGGACAACCTTACGCCTATAAATTCCTTTGGGCGCCTTTTCTAGATCGTTACGTCTTACCTTGGGGTGGGCGACGTCGTGGTTGGATTTTGATAATGCAGATAGCATTAGCGCTGATAATAGGCGGTATGGCTTTGCTCAACCCGGCACAACAATCTGGCGCAATTGTTTTGCTCGCTGTATTGGTAGCCCTGTGTTCAGCGACGCAAGACATAGCTATTGATGCTTACCGTATTGATTTACTAAAGCCACACGACCGTGGTTTGGGGGCGGCGATGGTAACGATTGGCTATCGCATTGCGATGTGGGTTTCGGGTGGGCTCGCTTTGGTGATGGCTGCTAAATTGGGTTGGCATTTCACTTACGCGTTCATGGCAATTTTAATGTTGTTAGGTACAGTAATAACATTTTGGGCGCCAGAACCCATTTATAATCCCGAGCCACCCAAGACTTTGCGTGCTTCTATTGTTGAGCCATTTCATGAATTTTGGACTCGCAATGAGAAGACTGCCGTGGTTCTGTTGTTATTTATTATTTTTTATAAATTAACGGATGCTTTTGCTTTAACGTTAAATACAGCTTTTTTTATTCGTGGTGTAGGATTCAGTTTAGTTGAAGTAGGGGTGGCTTATAAAACGGTTGGCATATTCGCTGGATTGCTAGGTTCTTTCGTAGGTGGTGTCATCATGCTACGATTGGGATTATATCGTTCACTCTTGTATTTTGGCTTATTGCAAGGCGCCTCAAATTTAATGTTTTTGTGGCTAGCATGGGTAGGTAAAAGTCTTGGCTTGTTCGTAGGCGCCGTATTTGTAGAGAGTTTTTGTAGTGGTTTAGGTACGGTAGCGTTAGTCGCTTTTCTGATGAGTTTATGCGATCACCGTTATACTGCAACCCAATTTGCATTATTTTCGGCTGTGTCAGTACTGGGGCGTGTATTTTTAGGCCCAATTGCCGGTGTAATACAAGAACACTGGGGATGGATATATTTTTATTGGATAGCATTTTTGATGGCAGTGCCTGGGTTAATGTTATTATGGTGGCTGCGGGATGAGGTGGACGCTAGAGGCTAGAAGCGTTGTTCTTCTGCAAGCAAAAGTTTGACCTATAATAAAATGAGTTTATTACAAAATGAGTTTATCACACAGTTCGCATCGTAGTCTTGGTTTATGGGTTTTAACCGCCTTAGTGGCGGGCAACATGATTGGTTCAGGAGTGTTTTTATTACCTTCTTCCTTAGCGGCTTATGGTACGATTGGTATACTCGCTTGGACAATCACTGCAATTGGCACCATTTTTCTAGCATTAACTTTTGCCCGCTTAGCCCGAATTTTCCCCAAAACGGGTGGACCTTATGCTTATTGTCGTGAGGCGTATGGTGAATTTGTTGGTTTTCAAATTGCTTATAATTATTGGATTGCGATATGGGTAGGCAATGCGGCAATTGTTACTGCCTTTGTCGGTTATTTAACAGTATTTTGGCCAGCATTGAATAGGGATCCGCACCTGGCTTTGTGGGTTAGTATCGGCACAGTTTGGTTTTTAACCATTGTTAATATTATCGGTGTTGGTGTTGCAGGAAGACTGCAATTTGTTGCAACCGTGTTAAAAATTATCCCATTATTTATCATAGCCACAGTGGGATTGTTTTTTGTTCACAAACATAATTTGCAAGCATTTAATGTGAGTGGTAAATCGAATTGGTCAGCTCTATCCACCACTGCGACGATGACATTATGGTCATTTGTCGGTTTTGAATCGGGTACTGTACCGGCTAGCCATGTTGTCGATCCTGTTCGCAATATCCCACGCGCTACTATCATTGGTACGATAATAGCGGCAGCCATTTATATTGCGAGCACCACCAGCATTATGGGTATTTTACCTCTTTCTGCGTTAGCGAAATCGAGCTCACCCTATGCCGATGCGGCGCTGATAATGTTTGGCAGCTGGGGCAGCAAATTAGTTGCTATAGGCGCATTAATTAGTTGTTTTGGAACGTTAACAGGATGGATTTTAATACAAGGCCAAATACCATTAGGGGCAGCAGAGGATGGACTTTTTCCCAAACAATTTGCGCGAATAACCCAAAAAGGCGTACCAGTATTTGGTTTAGTGGTTTCCAGTATTTTAATTAGCCTGTTACTAATCGTGCGTTATGGTGCTAGTTTGGTAGATCAATTTACTTTTATTATTTTGTTAGCGACCTTGGCGTCGTTGATTCC
Source organism: Gammaproteobacteria bacterium (assembly GCA_049678805.1). Taxonomy (GTDB): domain Bacteria; phylum Pseudomonadota; class Gammaproteobacteria; genus JBAUEV01. Next base: position 3,565 of record JBAUEV010000215.1, on the reverse strand, counting down.
CTATCTTTATACCTCAGTGGCTGAAGTTTTAATTTACGTAAATAATCGCCAACAGTTTCAGACGAAAAGGTTTTTAACATCGGTGGGATTGGCTACGATAGGATTTGTTTTTGCATTTTGGGCGATTGCGGGTGCGGGTTATCAGGTTGTATTTTATGGTTTGTTATTGATGCTAAGTGCAATACCCATTTATATTTGGATAAAATGGCGAACACCACAAGTACAAGAAAAGTAATGGATAGAGGCTTTATCGTGAAGCAACTAGCACGTAATAGTACTACTTCGTTAAGTTAAAATTTGTCGTCCGGCGGCTTGACTGGCGGGATCCAGCATTTCCGTCATTGCGAGGAGCGTTAGCGACGCGGCAATCCAGAAGCAAACTTTGAAACCTGGATTGCTTCACCCTTCACTGGCGCTCGGGGTCGCAATGACGAGTTAGCTTTTGGGTATCAATGAGGGGACTAATGACAGATTGGCAAAGATGGCTACAATAAAGCCTGGTAAATCTGACGAATTAAATGCGGGCCAGTATATATTAATCCCGTATAAACTTGCACTAAACTTGCGCCAGCAGCGATTTTTTCCTTAGCGTTATCGCCATTCATAATGCCACCGACGGCAATAATAGGAATTTTATCTTGCAATAATTCTCGTAATTGGCGAATAACTGCGGTGGATTTTGAAAATAGCGGTTTGCCACTTAACCCACCTGTTTCTTCGCCATGAGGTAAATGGGCTACTGCTTCACGCGATAAAGTGGTATTCGTTGCGATTACCCCATCTATCTGCTGTTTCAGTAAGGTTTGTGCTAATTGAGTCAGTTCTTCATCAGACATGTCAGGAGAAATTTTAACTACTAATGGCACATATTTTTGATGCTGTTGTGCTAACTGCTGCTGCGCTTGTTTTAAAATGTTCAGTAAATTATTCAAATAAGTTTCTGATTGCAATTGACGCAAACCAGGTGTATTGGGTGATGAAATATTGATAGTTACATAACTGGCATAAGGGTAAACTTGATGTAAACAAAATAAATAATCCTCAGTCGCTTTTTCTAAAGGAGTATCTGCGTTTTTGCCGATGTTAATTCCCAACACCCCTGAAAATCGGCTTTGTTGAACTTGTTCAATAAGATAAGCCACTCCGCGGTTGTTAAATCCCAGACGATTGATAAGAGCTTGGGCTTGAGGCAAGCGGAATAACCTTGGTTTAGGGTTACCGAGTTGAGCATGGGGAGTAACGGTACCGATTTCCAAAAAGCCAAAACCCAACGCAGCAAGTGCGGTTAAATATTCTCCATTTTTATCCATTCCTGCTGCTAAACCAATACGGTTAGGAAAAGGAATTCCCATCACAGTGATAGGCGATGCTAAAGAAATGGGCTTAAAAAGACCCATCTGGACTAACCATTTTAAGCTGCTCAAAGTTATCTTATGAGCAGTTTCAGGTTCCAAACAAAATAAACCATTCCGTAGGAGTGAATAAAAAGCCATTAATATTTATACCTGACAAGTTTGCGCCCAAACGCGTAACATAGCATTGCCACCACGTTGAAATTCATATTTTACTTGCCTAATTTCTGCACTCATATTCTGCATTTGCAATGCCACCAACAAAGGGGCAACTAACATGGAGACTTTTCCTTGCCAATCTAACAAGGGAAAAATGCGCACTTCACCGGCGACGCGGCACATTTCGGCAATCGCTTGCACGTGAAATTCCAGGGACAAGGCGTTATTGGCAAATAATAAATGCGAACAAACTGCTAAATCAAACTGATTATTACTGAAAGGTAATTGGGGTAGCTCTGCATAGACATAACGTCCTTGTTGTAACCCGAGTGGGTAATCCTGTAAAAACCGTTGTGCCTGCTTGGTGCGTTTTTCCAAAAGTTTTTCGGGAGAAATATTATCCTGCCAAATAAACCGGTCGGGATTAGCTTTATCGGCTTCTTTAACGTGTTGATACATTTTTAGCAATACCTGCTCCACGTGCGTGGCCATTTCCGAGGGGGATAAACCATAGGCTTTATCACAAGACAACGCAAATTTATTTTGCGCCGCTAATTCGGCGTTAAAGCTGGATAAACCGCTGGCGCAATCGAGTAGCTTTTTGCTTAAATCTCTCTCGTTCAGGTCGAACATATGCTGGTATTCTGCCAACGAATGTGCCCAGAGCAGTAAATCTTTATGTTTATTAGTCATTGGCGACTTCCTCTGCAAAGATTTAGAATAGAGTTATTCTAACGGGCGTTGAAACAATGTGCTAAATCTTTTTACTGGGCTGAAAATGACTATGTTGCAAACTTTGAATTTTGATTTAGGAGAAACGGTCCAGCTCTTACGTAGCACGGTGCAGCAATTCGCTTCTCAGGAAATTGCACCACGTGCACAGCAGATCGATCATAGTAATCAATTTCCACGGGATCTTTGGCCTAAACTAGGAAAATTAGGTGTTTTGGGCATCACTTTGCCGCCTATCTATGGTGGAGCTGGCATGGGATATTTGGAACAAGTGGTGGTTATGGAGGAAATCAGTCGAGCTTCGGCTGCGGTAGGGCTTAGTTATGGCGCCCATTCAAATTTATGTGCGAATCAAATAAGCCGATTTGGTACCGAAAAACAAAAACAAACCTATTTGCCCAAATTGGCCAGTGGTGAATACGTTGGTGCTTTAGCCATGAGCGAAGTGGGGGCTGGCTCCGATGTGGTGAGCATGCAATTACGGGCTGACAAAAAAGACGATCATTACGTTTTAAACGGTAATAAAATGTGGGTTACCAATGGTCCAGCAGCAGATGTGCTCATTGTCTATGCTAAAACCAATAAAGATGCCAAAGCACGTGGCATCTCCGCTTTTATCATAGAAAAAACTTTTAAAGGTTTCAGTACTGCGCAAAAACTCGATAAATTGGGTATGCGTGGTTCGGACACTTGTGAGTTGGTTTTTGAAGATTGTGTAGTACCCGCTCAAAACTTATTAGGCGAAGAAAATAAGGGTGTTAAGGTGTTGATGAGTGGATTGGATTATGAACGTGTCGTATTAGCAGGTGGGCCTATTGGTATTATGCAAGCGTGTTTAGATGTAGTGTTGCCCTATGTGCATGAACGTAAGCAATTTGGCAAGGCCATTGGTGAGTTTCAGTTAATACAAGCAAAATTGGCTGACATGTATACAACACTTAGTGCTTGCCGCGCTTATTTGTATGCAGTGGCTAAAGCTTGTGATCGGGGTGAATCAAATCGCAAAGATGCGGCAGGTGTTATTCTTTATGTTTCCGAGCGTGCGACACGCATGACATTGGATGCTATTCAATGTTTGGGTGGCAATGGATATATTAATGAGTATCCAACAGGTCGTTTCTTGCGTGATGCTAAATTATTTGAAATTGGGGCTGGTACTTCGGAAATTCGCCGCATGTTGATTGGTAGGGAGTTGTTTGAAGAAACTGCTTAATTGTCACCTCGCACTCGTTGGGCGTTGTTGCATATTTCTTATAAATAAGGTCGTTGGGTAAGAATGTCGTGTGGGTGTCGTTGGAAGACCGTAGAATACAGGGATGTAT
>JBAUEV010000214.1:0-10432 GCA_049678805.1 Gammaproteobacteria bacterium | reverse complement strand
AGTGAAGCTAGCTGGGTGATACATGCTAAACCATTGCGGCCGTTAATGTTCATTCCATCCGAACCACATACTCCTTCACCACACGAACGGCGAAATGCCAAGGTGGGATCTTTACCGTGCAATGCTTCCAGTGCGTCCAATAACATCACACCACGGCATTCTTTCGTATCCAACTCATAATCTTGCATGTGTGGTTTTTCACCATTTTCAGGGTAATAACGGTAAATGGAAAATTGCATATTAGCCATTATTCGACTCTCTCTTGTAATTTCACAGATTCAACTTCAGTGGGTTTGAAGTTAACAGGACGAGAACTTAAAGTTCCATCGTGAAAATATAAAGAATGTTTAAGCCAATGTTTGTCATCGCGATCAGGATAATCCAATCTCGAATGCGCACCCCGGCTTTCTTTACGTACATAAGCACAAATGGCAGAAGCTACAGCCACTTCCATCAAATTATCAAGTTCTAATGCCTCAATTCGTGCGGTATTAAACACACAGCTCTTATCTTCTAGTGACGCATGCTGCAAACGTTCACGAACAGCCATCAGTTTACGTAAACCTTCTTGCATTGCTTTACCATCGCGGAATACACCAAAATCTTGTTCCATGATTTTTTGCATTTCTTCACGAATAGTTACTACACTTTCGCCTTTACCTGAATTATCCCAGCGTTCAAGACGACTAAGAGCAACTTCTATGTCCTCATGGCTGACTTCTGGCATCGGTAACTCCTCGTGCAACAATACTTCTTCAAGATGCAAACCAGCTGCACGACCAAACACGACAATATCCAATAATGAATTAGCGCCTAAACGATTAGCACCATGCACTGAAACACAGGCGCACTCTCCTGCGGCATACAGTCCAGTAATGACCTGGTCATTGCCTTTCTTATCGATGGTTAAAGCCTGGGCATGAATGTTAGTCGGAATACCTCCCATCATGTAGTGGCAGGTGGGTGCAACCGGTATTGGGTCTTTGGTTGGGTCAACACCAGCAAAAGTTTTTACTAATTCAGTTATACCTGGCAATCGAGTTTTAAATACTTCAGGAGGTAAATGGTTAAGTTTCAGTAATACGTAATCACCTTTAGGTCCTAAGCCACGTCCTTCGCGAATTTCAATCATAGTGTCACGCGATACAATATCGCGACAGGATAAATCTTTAAGGTGCGGCGCGTAACGTTCCATATACCGTTCGCCATTCTTATTAATCAAATATCCACCTTCACCACGTGTACCCTCGGATACCAAAATGCCTATGCCTGCAATACCTGTAGGATGGAATTGCCACATTTCCATGTCTTGAATCGGATAACCAGCACGCAAAACCATACCCAAACCATCACCCGTATTAATATGGGCATTACTGGTCGTTTGGAAAATTCGGCCTGCACCACCGGTTGCTAATACCGTAGCACGTGCTTTGAGAAATACGACCTCACCCGTTTCTATGCACAATGCAATGACACCGGCTACACCCCCGTTGATTGATTTGACTAAATCAACTGCATACCATTCACTGTAAAAGTGAGTGTTGGCTTGGATGTTCTTTTGGTAAAGCGTATGCAGCATCGCGTGTCCAGTACGGTCGGCTGCAGCACAGGTGCGGTGTGCCAATTTCCCACCAAAATTAAGGGTTTGTCCGCCAAATGCGCGTTGGTAAATGGTGCCATTTTCATTGCGGGAAAACGGCAAACCCATATGCTCTAATTCATACACAGTCGCAGGCGCATGTTTGCACATGTATTCAATTGCATCTTGATCGCCTAAAAAGTCAGATCCCATGATGGTATCGTACATATGCCAGCGCCAATCATCCTGGCCTTCGTTACCTAATGCCGCATTAATTCCACCTTGTGCTGAAACGGTATGTGAACGAGTAGGGAAAACTTTGGAAACCACTGCTACTTTTTTTCCTGACTCAGCCAGTTGTAAAGAAGCGCGTAAGCCGGCGCCACCACCACCGATAATGATTGCATCAAAAAATTGTTCTGTAATTTTATTGGCCATTAGACTGAGATTCTCCACAAAATCAATACACCCCACACCAAATAAGCGATAAGGCTGAGTGCCATTAATACTTCTAGCAATAAACGACCGGCAACGCATTTAATATAGTCGGTTAATACTGTCCAGATTCCCACCCAGGCATGCCAGACTGTACCAAGCAGTGCAAAAAAACTAAAGATGCGCATTGCAGGGTTAGTAAAGAGTGTTTGCCATTGGGCAAACTCAAGATGCGGATGAATTAAAAAATAAATCAGCAGAAAACCAAAATACAAGCCTAAAACAACGGCAGTGATGCGTTGGATTAACCAATCGCGTAACCCGTTATGGCTTAAGCTTAGGGGACTATCAATCATCATACCCTTATTTCCTCTTTCCTCTGCGTCATTGCGAGCGGAGCAAAACAATACAGGTTTGCAAAAACGTTTCTGGATTGCTTTGCCGCGCTTCGCTCGCAACCGCTACGCTCCCTCGCAATGACGGGGTTTTAACATTCGACTAATTATTCAAATACTTTATAACCAAATAGCAGTCACTATCAATAAAACGACAGTAACAAGAATTACTATCCACGCAGTGGTTCGCCCAGCCTGCCGGGATTCACCTACCCCAATATCCATCAACAAATGACGGATGCCTGCGACGAGGTGATAAAAAAGTGCCGCCAGGATTATCCACAATATGCTAATTGCAAGTGGATGATGTAAGGCCGTTTTTAATCTCTGAAAACCCTGGGCAGAGCTAAGCGATGCTTGCAATGCACAGAGCAAGAGTGGGATTACTAAAAACAAAATAACGCCCGAGATACGGTGCAAAATGGAAGCAATTGCGGTAATAGGATAGCGATATTTAAGAACAGGCAAAAAAACAGGTCTTTGTTGGTTATTCACTGGGATATTCCGTAACTAGCAAATTAATGTAATTATCAATTTATCATACGAAAAATGGCAAGACGTCTTTTGCCCTACCAACGTGAAATTATAACGACCTCACTTAAGAAAAACAAACAGGATAGAGCCTCTTCTATTTTCATGCTAGCGAATCGCTTATGTCGTTTTGTGTTCCATTGACAATACAATCGTTATTCCGATATAGTCGCGATCATTTAATCTTGGTTTCATCTTGGTGAGGCACATTATGGCCAATAAAGTGGCAAAACTGAGTGTTAACAATCAAACCTTAGAGCTACCCATTTATTCCGGCACTTTAGGTCCTGATGTTATTGATATTGCTCAACTAGCTAAACAGGAGGTATTCACCTACGATGTAGGGTTTGGTTCTACCGCTTGTTGTGAATCAAAAATTACGTATATTGATGGGCAAAAAGGCATATTGTTACATCGTGGCTACCCCATCGAGCAGCTTGCTGAACAATGCGATTATATGGAAGTTTGTTACCTACTGCTGCACAGTGAATTACCCACGGCTTCACAAAAAGAGGAATTCATCCATACCATCAAAAATCACACCATGGTGCACGAACAAATACGTAATTTTTTCAATGGCTTCCGGCGTGATGCGCATCCTATGGCTATAATGTTAGGTGTTGTGGGTGCCTTATCGGCTTTCTACTATGATGCTTTGGATATTAATAATCCTGCTGATCGTGAGTTGGCTGCATTTCGTTTGATTGCCAAAATGCCCACCTTGGCGGCTATGTGTTATAAATATTCTCTTGGCTTACCCTTCATGTATCCCCAAAATAATATGGATTATGCGGAAAATTTTCTGTATATGACGTTCGCCACCCCAACTGAAGAAGTCCGCCCTAATCCGATATTAGCACGCGCCATGGACCGAATTTTTATTCTCCATGCCGATCACGAACAAAATGCCTCGACTTCTACAGTACGTATTGCAGGTTCTACCGGTGCTAATCCTTTTGCCTGTATTTCTGCAGGTATCGCTGCCTTATGGGGTCCCGCGCACGGTGGGGCTAATGAAGCATGTTTAAATATGTTGAAGCAGATTGGCAGCGAGGACAAAATTGGCGAATATCTGAAACGTGCTAAAGATCCTAATGATTCTTTCCGCCTGATGGGTTTTGGCCATCGGGTCTATAAAAACTATGATCCCCGTGCACGCATTATGCAACAAACTTGTCATGAAGTGCTGGAAGCGGTTGGAGTACATGGTACCCCTCTTTTTAAACTTGCCATGAAGTTAGAAAAGATTGCTTTGGAAGACCCTTATTTCATTGAACGCAAGTTATATCCCAACGTAGATTTTTATTCAGGAATCACGTTGAGCGCTTTAGGAATTCCCACCAATATGTTCACGGTCATTTTTGCACTTGCAAGAACGTGTGGCTGGATTACTCATTGGATAGAAATGATAAGTGGTCCTTATCGAATTGGACGTCCGCGCCAATTGTATACTGGGCCCCTCCAACGCAATGTTGTCGCAATAGGTCAACGGAAGTAAAAACTCATTGTAGGTAGCCTGGATGGAGCGAAAGCGGAATCTAGGAATCTTTATTTTTTTATCAAACAAAAACCTGGATTCCGCTTACGCTTCATCCAGGCTACTTCTATAGTACTTGTTTTTTTCTATTCTTTATTTAACAAAGCTCTTTACTAACCTCAAACATCTTCAACTTCCTCCGTTTCTTGTGCAGTAATCATACCTGCTTTCCGTTCATAAACCTCTTTACGATGCACCTGAATTTCTTTAGGTGCCCGTATACCAAGGCGTACTTGCCTCCCCTTTACACCAAGCACTACGATTTCAACTTTATCTTCCACCATTATGGCTTCATTTGGACGTCGAGTAATAACTAGCATAATTTTCCTTCCTGGACAAATTGATTAATATTGAACAAACTTAGTAACTATTAATAACTATTTTTCTATTATTTCTATTTGATTATTGTCTTGTCTCCTCTCAATTCCTCCTGGAAAAAAACTCCTTACCACTGATACTTTAAAAGTTCAAGGCAATATTGCCAATACAGTAAGTCGCAACTAACTTGCCTTAAAATGCTTACAAAACAATCTGTTATTCGCCATTATGATATCCTCAGATTTATGGTATAGAAATCAGGGAATTTCCCCGATATTTTTTGTAGGGCTAAATATTTATAATGAAGGGTTATTGGAAGTTTTGACAGGTGATAATAGCTCCCCTTGCCGTAAAAAGAAACATTCCCTCCTCCTTCAAGGGGGAGGGTCAGGGTGGGGGTGATCTAAATGGCTACAAAATCAATATGTTTTTGAATTTATTTGTTGGAGCACCCCCACCTTAATCCTCCCCCTTGCAGGGGAGGAAATGAGGGGACTGAGCTATTACTGAGTTATTCGATACTGGCTGCAACACCATTTAATACTGCAGCAATTCTTATTGCTGATTGTATACCTAATTTACTTATGCCTTCTTTCATTAATGCCTGAGTATGCGCATCTATACATAAACCACAACCATTAATAGCCGATACAGCGAGGCAATTAAGCTCAAAATCATCCTTACTAATACCAGGGTTAGCAATGACATTCATTCGTAATTTAGCAGGCATGTTGCCGTAACTTTTGTCACTTACTAAATGTATAAAGCGGTAATACACATTATTCATCGCCATGATATTCGCAGCAGACCTGGCCGCTTTAATTTCATTATCCGTGAGATGAATAATTGCTTCATTCATTATTGCAGTAATAAGCATAGCGTTTTTAATAGCATAGGCAGATGCTAAGGCGATCCCATAACGCTGTTTATGATTTAAATCAGGGGCACCCTCCTCTGTCAAAATGACCGAAAAATTCAATTTTATATCTTTAGCACAATCCGATAATTTATCATTTAATTGCTCAATATTCATGTTTGCCTCTTTTAAAATGCAGATAATATACCCACTACACCTCAAGATGCGAGATTTTAACGCCCAGATTGCCAGAAATTGAAAAGTTTTGATTGAGAAAAACTGGAGCAATACTTGTTGTATTGTGAAGTTTTTCGATTGAAAAAGGTTTTTCAAGTTCGAAGCAAGATGGGTTGTTAAAAATCGCATCTTAAGGTGTAATGGGTATAGTATTAATTAACAGCCAATGTTTGTTCACCCTTTTGCCAATTGCAAGGACATAACTCATTCGTTTGCAAAGCATCTAGCACACGCAGCACTTCCTTAGGATTACGTCCTACGTTAAGGTCAGTGACCATAGCAAAACGAATGACATTATCTGGATCAACAATAAAAGTTGCGCGCTGCGCTACTCCTTCATTTTTGTCTAAAATTCCCAATGAATTAGTTAACTCGCGCTTGATATCCGCTAACATCGGAAAAGGTAAATCACGCAATTCAACTTTTGCCTGTTTCCAAGCGAGATGAACAAATTCTGAGTCAATACTAACACCCATGATATGCGCATCTCTTTCCACAAACTCACGATGTAAATGACCAAATTCTGCAATTTCAGTTGGGCAGACAAAAGTAAAATCCTTAGGCCAGAAAAAGAAAACTTTCCACTTGTTTTGGTACATTTTATGATTCACATCGATAAAAGCTTTTTCAAAATCAGATGAAACAACACCTTTGATATTAAATTCTGGAAAGATATCACCGATTTTTAACATAAAATTTCTCCCGCTGATTTAAGTTATTGCCATAAAAATTTTTAATACTTTTAAGGTTAAACAATAACGAAAATACGTTGATAAATAAAATATATTTAATTTATAATATTGATAATTATTACTTATCGTTATAGACGGCATTTTAATCACCCCCACCATAATCCTTTTCCTTGGAGGAGGAGGGAATCTTTACCATTGCGAGAGGAGCGAAGTAAATTTTCAAGGGACGGGGGACCGATCAGGAAAACCATATCCGGGCAACTCACTGCGCATGCAAACTAATAATTTATGAAAATTAGCATCTTTTAATTTACGTCGTAAATGACTACGGTGTGTTTCAACAGTCTTTGCACCTATGTCTAACAAACTGGCAACGTATTTCTGTGAATCATCACTGCGCATCGCCAAGAGCATTAACATTTCTGTTTCGGTAGGATCTTTAATAAAGAACTTGGCAATATTTAGATACTTCAGAAAAGCTTTAATCGCTTGTTTTTTAGGATAATGCCTCTTATAAAGTTTAAATAAGCTAAATAAATCAACTTCTGGTGTTAAGTCATAACTATAGGTAAAAACAGCATTGACTTTTCGGGTTACTCCTAAAACTGGGATTTTGACCATCTCTTGCACGCGGATAAAACCTGCACTGGTCAAAATAACACATTTGTTTTGCACAAACTGTTTATTCGTTTTAGCTTGTCGATCCAGTTTCGCAGCAACTTTAGCATAAGCAGCGCCCCAGCGGGATTGAAAGTATGTAAGCTCATACTCTGTTAAGCCGATCAATTCATCCGCCGACTTTAATCCATAAATTTCAGCTGTTGCTTGATTGCTAAAAATATATTTGCCCGTTTTGGCATCTTTAATATGTACCGGATGAGGAAATGACGCGACAAAATTTGAAAGGAAATCTCCTAATGCAATCATTTGCCCGAATAAAGAAGGTTTTCTACTCTCCATAGAAATTTAAACCCATAACTAAAGTTTTTAATCATTAAAATCCTTGAGTAGTCAAGGGTTTCAGTAAAACTACAAATAATTCTGGATTAACAATTCAGCTATTTGTACCGCATTTAACGCCGCACCTTTACGAACGTTATCAGCTACTATCCAAAGATCAAGACCTTTGGGGTGCGAAATATCTTCTCGCACTCGCCCAACATAGACGGCATCTTGCGCTACACTCTCGGTAACAGCCGTAGGATAATCGTCTTGCATCATAACCACACCAGGAGCCACACGAAGTAAGGCAATCGCTTTTTCCACAGTAATTTTTTCTCGCGTTTCAATATGTACTGCTTCTGAATGACCATAAAAGACTGGCACACGTACTGCGGTGGCATTTACTTTAATATGTTTATCAGCAAAAATCTTTTGAGTTTCCCACACCATTTTCATTTCTTCTTTGGTATAACCATTTTGCTGAAATGCGTCAATTTGTGGCAACACATTGAAAGCAATTTGCTTAGGATAAGTTTCAGAATGAATAGGCATGCCACTTAATAGCTGGCCACTTTGTTCTGCTAATTCCGTTATACCTGCTTTACCACTTCCAGAAACAGACTGATACGTCGCAACATTGATTCGAGTAATACCCACCGCATCATAAATGGGCTTTAAGACTACTACCATTTGAATAGTAGAGCAATTAGGGTTAGCAATGATTAAGCGCTTGCGATAATCGCTAATTGCCTGTGGGTTTACTTCAGGCACGACTAAAGGTATATCTTGTTCATAACGAAATTGAGAAGAATTGTCAATAACTACGCAGCCAGCGGCAGCAGCAAGAGGCGCATATTTTGCTGCCACTTCTGCACCAGCAGAAAATAAGGCGATTTTTACAGTGCTGAAATCAAATTCGGTGATTTGTTGCACAATCAGTGATTTATTACCAAATAATATCGTCTCGCCTGCTGAGCGTTCACTCGCCACAGCATGTACGTTACCAACAGGGAAACTTCGTTCATGCAGAATAGATAACATCGCTTCGCCAACGGTACCAGTAGCGCCTACTACTGCAACATCATATGTTTTTTTCACAATCAGTCTAATGCCTTTTCTAAATTAATGTTCTTGCCATTTTAGCATTTTGATTGAACAACCTTAACCCACCATCCAGGATTTTGCGCTCGTTGCCGTAACACTTGATCCATTAATACTAATGCTAACATAGCTTCAGCAATAGGTGTGGCACGTATGCCTACGCATGGATCATGCCGTCCAGTGGTAACAATTTCCGCAGGCTCATTCGCCTTATTGATCGTTTTTCCAGGAATCCGAATACTGGAAGTTGGTTTCAATGCAATACTCACTAAAATGTCTTGTCCTGAAGAAATACCTCCTAAGGTTCCCCCCGCATGGTTACTTAAAAATCCTTGTGGTGCGATTTCATCACGGTGCTCAGAACCACGTTGTTCTACACAAGCAAAACCAGCCCCCATCTCAACCCCTTTTACTGCATTGATGCTCATCATAGCATGGGCTATTTCTGCACTTAATTTATCAAACACCGGTTCACCTAACCCAACCGGCACACCACTGGCTACCACATTGATACGTGCACCAATTGAATCACCTTCGCGACGCAATTGGGTAATAAACTCTTCTAATGCAGGTACTTTAGCCGCGTCTGGAAAAAAAAACGGATTACTTGATACTGCTGCCCAATCAAAATGCTCTGGTTTAATTGTTCCCATCTGAGCCATATAACCACGAATTTCCACACCACAATATTCACGCAAATATTTTTTAGCGATAGCGCCTGCTGCCACGCGCATAACTGTTTCTCGCGCTGAAGCTCGCCCACCACCACGATAATCACGAATCCCATATTTTTGGTAATAAGTATAGTCGGCATGCCCTGGGCGAAATAAGTCTTTAATCTCGTCATAATCACCGGATTTTTGATCGAGATTTTCTACTAACAAACCAATCGGGGTGCCGGTGGTTTTACCTTCAAACACACCTGATAAAATCTTTACTTGGTCAAGCTCACGTCGCTGGCTGGTAAACCGGGAGCTACCCGGACGACGACGATCTAAGTCTTGTTGTAAATCAGCTTCTGTTAAGGTTAAACCCGGTGGACATCCATCTACCACGCATCCTAAAGCCGGACCATGACTTTCACCAAAAGTTGTCACTGTAAATAATAAGCCAAAGGTATTACCCGACATAAATGTACTCTACTTTGTCTGCTGATTAAAAACAGTATTATATTCGCGAAGTTGTTCAGCTGTTAATAAAAATACTCCATCGCCACCTCGTTCAAATTCTAACCATGTGAAAGGCACTTGCGGATAATGCTCGGCGAGCAATGTTTCACTATTACCCACTTCAACGATCAATATTCCATGCGGCGACAAGTAATCGGATGCTTGTTGCAATATGCGTCGTACAATGGCTAAACCATCTTCACCAGCCAACAAACCTAATTGGGGCTCATGGTAATACTCTGCTGGTAATGTTGCCAGTTCTTCTTTACCCACATAAGGTGGATTACTGATAATTAAATCGTATTGTTGTTCGGCAGGCAAAGCAGAAAATAAATCCGACTGCCAAAAAACCACTTGCTGATGCACATGATGACGTTCAGCATTAATACGCGCAACGATTAATGCTTGATCTGAAATATCTACCGCATCCACGCGCGCGCCCGGAAACGCTAACGCGCAAGCAATAGCAATACAACCACTGCCAGTACCAATATCTAAAATTCGCTGGACTTGTTCAGGGAGAATCCAAGGTGCAAATTGTTTTTCAACTAATTCAGCAATGGGCGAACGTGGGATTAATACCCGTTGATCCACATAAAATGGCAACCCAGCGAACCAAGCTCGCTGGGTTAAATAAGCG